>CAMZFG010000046.1 GCA_947306035.1 uncultured Clostridia bacterium
GCCAAAGAAGAGCCCGCCCACGTGCAGAACGAGTGGGAACAACAGCCCGTGCGGGGACAGCCCGCGCAGAACGAGTGGGAACAAAAACCTGCCGCAACCGCCCCTGCGAGGAGCGAGTGGAAACAACAGCCCGTGCGCGAACAGCCCGCGCAGAACGAGTGGGAACAAAAGCCGGTTTCGGCCGCCCCCGCACAGGGCGAGTGGGAACAACAGCCCGTGCGGGAACAGCCCGCGCAGAACGAGTGGGACCAACAGCCCGTGCGTGAACAACCCGCGCAGCACGAGTGGGAACAACAGCCCGCACGGGAGCAGCCCGTACAGCGCGAGTGGGAACAAAGACCCGCGCAGCCGCCCGTGCGCGAACAACCCGCGCGGCGTGAGAACGACTGGGTCGATAACACCGACAGCGCCGCTTCCGCCGTGACCGAGCCCGCCGCCTTTGGGCGGCCCGTGCGCGAGACCCGCGAACCGCGTCCCGCCGATCCTTTTGCGCGCCGCTCGACCAATCCTTTTGCCCATGCGGCCGATCCCGCCGATTACGGCGTGACGACGCCCGCGGCAGCGCACGTCACCCGCGAGGACTGGAAACAGAGATCCGCGCCCGTCGTCTCCACGGCGGAGCCCGTCAAGCCCGACGGACCCGCGGCGCCGCCGCGGCCGTTTGCCTTGCCCTCGACCGACCTGCTGCGGGAGGACACTTCCGTCAAGGAAACGGATAACACCCAGGAGATCGAAGAAAAGATCGCCATTCTCAAAGATACGCTGGCCAGTTTCAACATTGCCGTGCGCGACGAGGTCACCTGTTCGCGCGGCCCCACCATCACCCGCTACGAACTGCGGCCGGAGCAGGGCGTCAGCGTGCGTTCCGTCATCAACCGCATCGACGACATTTCGCTGAATCTGGCGGCGGCGGTGCGCATCGAGGCCCCCATTCCGGGCAAACCCGCCATCGGCATCGAGGTGCCGAACGCGCACCGTGAAACGGTGTATATGCGCACCATGCTGGAATCCGAGGCCTTCCGCAACTCCAAAAAACTGCTGGAAGTGCCGCTCGGCGTAGACGTGGGCGGCGACGTGACCATGTGCAACCTGGCCGCCATGCCGCACCTGCTGGTGGCCGGCACCACCGGCTCCGGCAAATCGGTGTGCATCAACACCATGCTGATCAGTTTGCTCTACAAGACCACGCCCGAAGACCTGCGTCTGATCCTGATCGACCCCAAACAGGTGGAGTTCAGTTTGTACGAGCACGTGCCGCACCTGTATCTGCCCATCGTGACCGATATGAAGCGCGCCGTGGGCGTGCTGGCCTGCGCCGCCGCGGAAATGGATCGCCGCTATTCGCTGATCCGCGACGTGGGCGCGCGGGATATCGACGGCTACAACGAGGCGGTCAAAAACGACCCCGAGAGAGAACATCTGCCGCGTATGGTCATCATCATCGACGAGTTTGCCGACCTGAAGATGAGCGCCACCAACAACGACGTGGAGACCTTTACCTGCCGCATCGCGCAAAAGGCCCGCGCCGCCGGTATGCACCTCATCATCGGCACGCAGCGCCCCTCCGTCAACGTCATTACGGGAGCGCTCAAGACCAACATCCCCTCGCGCATCGCCTTTACCGTGATGCAGCAGGTGGACAGCCGCACCATTCTCGATATGAACGGCGCCGAAACGCTGACGGGCCGCGGCGACATGCTGTATATGCCCATCGGCTGCTCGAAACCCATGCGCGTGCAGGGCGCCTACGTGGAGGACAGCGAGATCTCGCGCGTGGTGTCCTACGTCAAGAGCCACAACGACCCCGTGCAGTACAACCGCTCCTTTATGGAGCAGCTTGAAGCCGAAGTGGCGCGCGCCGAAAAGGCCGACCGTCCCGACGTGGACGATTTTGACGGCGAAGACGGTGAAGACGGCGGCGAGGACAACAAGTTCATCGAGGCCGTGCGCCTGGCGGTGGAGACCGACAAGGTGGCTACCTCGCTCCTGCAGCGCCGTCTCGGCGTGGGCTACGGCCGCGCGGCCAAGATCATCGACCGCATGGAAGAACTGGGTCTTGTCAGCGCGCCGGAAGGCAACAAGGCGAGAAAAGTGCTGCCCGCCGCGCAGGGCTACCTCAACCACGTCGCCATGGGCGACGAGCCGGACGACGGCATGGACGGCTTTGACGACTATCACTGAAACAAAAAAAGCGCCCGACTGCTGCCGGGCGCCCGTAGGCGTAACTCTGCCGATAAGCCGGGTTCTGTCGTGAACGGCCATCTGTCTGCGACCCGCGTCGCCGCGGGCCTTCGGGCTTTCGCCCGCGCCACCCGGGGGCATGAGCCGGGCCGGCAAGCCCCCATGCGGTGTTGCTTCGGATAGGGTTTACAGCAAACCTATGTTACCATAGGAGTGGGTGAGCTCTTACCTCGCCTTTCCATCCTTACCCCTTGCGGGGCGGTTTATTTCTGTTGCACTTTCCCGGCAGTCACCTGCGACTGATGTTATCAGTTATCCTGCCCTGTGAAGCCCGGACTTTCCTCACGGTAATACCTTTCGGCGCCATACCGCGCGGCCGTTTGGCAAAGTTACGGCTGTATTATAGCATGGGGCGCCACGCTTGTCAAGCCCGACGGAGGAGGGGCGTATGCCGAGTTTTATCGCTTACTATCTGCAAATACTGCTGCTGACCGTGGCGCCCATGCTGGTGTTCGGTCTTGCCGTCATGCTGTGCAATCGTCTTTTCTGCATGCTGGTGGGCGCCGAGAGCGGCTGGCCGCTGCTGCTGTTTGCCAGCGGTCTTTCCACGCCCGTGCGGGAGCTCGGGCACCTCATTTTTGCCTTTGTCACATTCCACCGCATCGTTGATTTTCGCCTTTTGGACCTCGGCAACGAGGAGGGGGAACTCGGCTTTGTGGAGCACGACTACAACCGTAAGAACCCGGTGGCTGTGTTCGGCAATTTCCTGTTTGCGCTGGGGCCGTCGCTTTTAGGATTGTTCTTCGTGCTGACGGTGGTGCTCTCCTGCTTTCACGGCATGTTCACCCCGTTCATGGGCCAGATCTCCGATCTGACCGAGACGGGCGCGGGCTTTGCCGACTACGCGAGAGCCACGATCAACTTCTTTCCGGCGCTGTTCCGCGACGCGTCGACCGGCGTGGTCGCCAAAATTCTCGGCTGTCTTCTGATCGCCGCCGTCTGTCTCGGCGTGTTCGTGTCGCTCGACGACCTGAAAAACGCGTGGGGCGGCATGGTCATCTACGCGCTGCTGGCGCTGTTGTTCGCGGGGCTGACGGCTCTGTTTGACCGCCGGCTGCAACGCATTCTCACGGGCGGTATTCGCCTTTACGCCGTGGGCGTGACGGCGCTGTATCTGGTGGTGCTGGCTTTTGCCGTTTGCATGGTGGCGCTCGGCGCACTGTTCTTTGTCATTCGCACGCTGTTCGGCCTGGATGCCCGGCGCGCTGACTGAAAGGAGATCGTATATGGAAAAACTGATGAAAAACTGGATCTTTACCCTGGTCATCTGCATTTTGCTGACCATTCTGGCCGTGCTGATGATCCTCGGCGCGCTGGACGTCAAGGGCGTGAACTACGCGCGGCAGGTGCTGCACCTGATCGCGGCGGTCATTCTGCTGCTTTACACGGTCTTTGCCATCATTCCCATGCTGCCGCGCTACCGGGGCGTTTCGCGCGCGTTCCTCATCTTTGAGATCGCGCTACTGCTCCTGACGGTGGTGGCGCAGGCCTCGATGCAGGCTATCAATATTCCCGTACTGTCGACCATGATGGTCTTTTCGGTGTTCGGCCTTGCCATGTGGCTGCGCGGCGCCGTTGCCACCATTCACGCGTACCTGATGCAGGGCGAGGGGCGCACGCCGCTGTGGGCGGTCTGCTGCCTGATTCTGCTCTCGGCCGTCGGCGTGTGGCAGATGGTGCGGCCGCTGATCGCCGACAAGAACCTGCTTTGGTTCATCGGCGTGGTCAGCGCGGTCGCGGCGGTGCTGTTCGGTTACGCCACGGCCAAAAACCGGGGCAAAAAAGGCGGCAAAAAGAAAAAAGAGGAAAAGTCTGTCGCGGTCGTCAAAAAAGAGGACTGATCTTCATCAAAAAAAGCCCCCCGCCGGGGGGCTTTTTTCTTTGCTTTAATACGTTTTTTCGATCAGGTCGATAAAGCGGAAGGTGCGGCAGTCGACAAGGCCCCGGTTGGTCAGGCGGATCTCCGGCAGGCAGGCCAGCGGCACGATGGCCATGGTCATGAAGGGAGAGGGATGCACGCAGCCGAGATCGCGCCAGGCGCGGCCGAGCCCGCGCACCTGCTCGGCGGTGTCGGCAAGCGGTGTGTCGCTCATCAGGCCCGCGATGGGCAGTTTGACAAGTCCCAGCACCTGCCCGTCGCGCACGGCCACGGCGCCGCCGCCGCAGGCGATCAGCGTGTTGGCGGCCAACGCCATATCCGCGTCGTTCGAGCCGACGACGAACAGGTTGTGCGCGTCGTGCGCCACGGTCTGCGCCAGCGCTCCCGCGCGGATGCCGAAGCCCTTGATAAAGCCGTAGCCGCGCGTGCCCGTTCTGTGATGGCGCTCAAAGCACACGGCCTTGAGAATGTCGCGCTCGCCGTCGGCCGTCAGTTGGCCGTTCACAACGGGCAAACGCTCGATGCGGTCGTGGGTAAAAGTTTTGGCGGGAATGATCTCAATGACGTGCACGTCGGCCTCTTTGCCCGTGGCGGGAATGACGAGATCCCGTTCGGTCACCGGGTCGAGATGCATGGTGTTTTTGGCGGCGGCGGGGTATTCATAAGCGGGCGTATCGACCGTCATGCGGCCGTTTTCGGCCACCAGGTCGCCGTCGATGAACACCGCTTCCACGCGGATGGTGTTCAGTTCGGAGAACAGTACGAAATCGGCGCATTTGGAGGGGGCTATCGAGCCGAGTTCGCTGTCGAGCCCGAAGCAGGCGGCGGTGTTGATCGTCGCCATCTGAATGGCGGTGACGGGGTCGATGCCTTCCTGCACGGCGCGGGTCACGATGTGGTCAAGGTGCCCTTCGGTCAGGAGGGTGTTGGGGTGCGCGTCGTCGGAGACCAGGCAGGCAAAGCGGCTGTCCACTTCGTGCCGCGTCACGGCTTTGGCCACCTCTTTGAGGTCGTGCCAGGCCGATCCCTCGCGCAGCTGCGCGTACATACCGAGGCGCATTTTGGTCAGCGCGTCGATCTCGCGGGTCGATTCGTGACAGCAGCGCGCGCCCGCCGCGATATAGGCCGCAAGCGGCGCGCCCGTTTCGGGAATGGAGAAGTGCCCCGTCACGGTCTTGCCCGCTTTGAGCGTGGCGGCCAGAATGGCGTGCGTGTGCTCGTCGCCCGACAGCACGCCGGGAAAGTTCATCATCTCGCCAAGACCCACGCATTCGGGCCAGGTCATGGTCTCTGCCACCTCGGCGGGGCCGATGGCGGCGCCGGTATCTTCAAAGCCCGGCACGGCCGGCACGCAGGAGGGCGTGGTGAGCATGACTTTCAGGGGGGTGTTTTCGGCGTCTTCCAGCATATAGCGCACGCCGTCGAGCCCCAGCACGTTGCAGATCTCGTGCGGGTCCATGAAAATGGCGCAGGTGCCGTGGGGAATGACCGCCTTGGCGTATTCGGTCACGGTCAGCATGGAGGATTCCACGTGGATATGCCCGTCCATAAAAGCGGGGGCGAGATAACGGCCGCCCGCGTCGTACACTTTTGTCCCCTCGCCGATGCAATGCGACGCGTCGCCCACCAGCACCACCCGACCGCAGCGCACGGCCACGTCGGTGTGGGGCAGGATCTCGCGGGTGCAGACGTTGACGAGACGCGCGTCGCGTATGACCAGATCGGCCGGTTCTTTGCCGAGCGCGGCGGCGACCAGTTCTTTCGTGCACAGGTGCAGCGGCGTTTTGCAGAAATGCTCGTTTACCATAGTTTCCTCCCGTCGATACGTGAAGTCTTGATCTTGCTATCAATATAGCATATTTGAAAGAAAAAAGCAAGCAAGAGGGCAAAATTGCAAAAACCCGCCGCGGTACGTCCGCGGCGGGTCGGCGTTACGCTTCAAATATGCATTCGCAAAGCAGAAAAGCGGTCATTTCGTGCAGCCGGCGCACGGGGTGGTTGAGTTTGTTGGCAAGCAGTTCCGTCACGTTCACGCCCGCCGCCGCCATGGCTTTCCACCTGGCATACACGTCGCAGACGACCGCGCCCTCTTCGGCGGCGATCTTTTCGGCCGTTTCGACGTAGCGGTCGAGCAGGCCGCCGTTCTGTATGTTTGCGAACTTTTCCGCGAGGTCGATGAACGTTTTGTCCGTCAGGTGGCGGCTGACCCCGGTATCCATCATGTTGGGCGTCAGCAGAATGGTCTCGGCGCCGCATTGACGGATCTGCCGCAGAATGGCGCGCAGACTTTCCGCGTACCGCGCAAGCCCGTCCTCGCCCCGGCACGCGTCGTTGAGCGCGTAGCCCACGACGACCAGATCGGGGTGATAGCGAAGCACGTCGCGGTCAAGCCGCGCAAGCCCGGCGTCGGCCCGGTCGCCGCTGATGCCGCTGTTGACGATATTGATCTGCACGTTGGGGTACAGCAGACCGAGCATGGTTTTGAGGTGCGTGCTGTAAGCGTTTTCATAGTCGAAAACGGTGTCGAACGAGGTGGGCGAGGTGAGGTAGCACTCAAAGCAGCCCTGCGTCACGCTGTCGCCGAGAAACGCGATGGTCACGGGC
>CAMZFG010000047.1 GCA_947306035.1 uncultured Clostridia bacterium
AACCATGAGAGAAACACTGGAAAAGATCCGGGCCGCCGCCATGGCGGAACTGGAAAAAACGGAAGCCGACCTTGAAAACGTGCGTGTCAGGTACCTCGGCAAAAAGGGCGAACTGACCGCCGTGCTGCGCGGCATGGGCGGGCTCTCGCCCGAAGAACGCCCCGTGATCGGGCAGCTTGCCAACGAGGTGCGCGCCGCCATTGAGACCGCCATTGCCGAAAAGACCGCGGCGTTGAAAGAAAAAACGCTCAACTTAAAACTGCGGCATGAAAAACTGGACGTCACCATTCCGGGCAAAGCCGCGCGCATGGGGCATCAGCACCCCCTTTCCCGCGTGCAGCGCGAAATGGAAGATATTTTTATCGGCATGGGCTTTCAGATCGCCGAAGGGCCGGAAGTGGAATACGACTATTACAACTTTCAGGCCCTGAACATTCCCGAAAACCATCCCGCGAGAGACACGCAGGATACGTTCTATATCACCGACAATATCCTGCTGCGCTCCCAGACCTCGCCCGTGCAGGTGCGCGTGATGGAAAAACAGCAGCCCCCCATTCGCATCATCTCGCCCGGCCGCGTCTATCGCTCCGACGCGCTCGACGCCACGCATTCTCCCCTGTTCCATCAAATGGAGGGGCTCGTCGTGGACAAGGGCGTGACCATGAGCGACCTGAAAGGCACGCTGGAGACGTTTGCCAAACAAATGTTCGGCGAGTCGACGCGCATCCGCTTCCGCCCGCACCACTTCCCGTTCACCGAGCCCTCGGCCGAGGTAGACGTCTCCTGCTTCGTGTGCGGCGGCAAGGGCTGCCGCGTGTGCAAGGGCGAGGGCTGGATCGAGATACTCGGCGCCGGCATGGTGCACCCGTTCGTGCTGAAAAACTGCGGCATCGACCCCGAGGTCTATTCCGGCTTTGCCTTCGGCATGGGCATCGAGCGCGTGGCCATGACGCACTACGGCATTGACGACATTCGCCTGTTCTACGAAAACGACGAGCGTTTTCTCGAGCAGTTCTGATAAAGGAGATCGAATATGGACCTTTCAATGAAATGGCTGGCCGACTTTGTCGACGTCAGCGACGTTGATATCAAAACCTACTGCGACCGCATGACCCTGACCGGCTCCAAAGTCGAGGGCTATGCGAACATGGGCGCCGACATTGAAAACGTGGTGGTCGCCCGCATCAAAAAACTGGTGCCGCACCCGGACAGCGATCATTTGCAGATCTGCACCATGGACGTCGGCACGGGCGCCGACGTGCAGATCGTGACGGGTGCGCAGAACGTGTTTGAGGGCGCGCTGGTGCCCGCCGCGCTGCCCGTGGCCAAACTGCCCGGCGGCGTTGTGATCAAATCAGGCAAACTGCGCGGCGTGCAGTCCGACGGCATGCTCTGCTCCATGGGCGAACTCGGCCTGACGGCGCACGACTTCCCCGGCAAAGAGGAAAACGGCATTCTGATCCTTGACGAAGAGTTTGCCGACAAGATCGGGCAGGATATAAGAAAAGCGCTGCTGCTGGACGATACCGCCGTCGAATTCGAGATCACCTCCAACCGCCCCGACTGCCTTTCCGTCATCGGTCTGGCGCGCGAAACGGCCGTTTCGTTCGACCGCGAACTGCACCTGCACGCCCCCGTCGTCAAAGGCGCGGGCGACGACGTTGCCAAATATCTGAACGTGACGATCGAGGCCCCCGACCTTTGCTACCGTTACGCCGCCAAAGTGGTCAAGAACGTGCGCGTGGCGCCCTCGCCCCTGTGGATGCGTATGCGTCTGCGCGCCGCCGGCGTGCGCCCGATCAACAACATCGTTGATATTACGAACTACGTCATGCTGGAATACGGCCAGCCCATGCACGCTTTTGACTACGCCTGCCTTGACGGCTCCGCCATTCGCGTGCGCCGCGCCGCGAAGGGTGAAACGTTCAAATCGCTTGACGACGTCGACCACGTGCTGGACGACACCATGCTGGTCATTGCCGACGGCAAAAAGGCCTGCGCCCTGGCGGGCGTGATGGGCGGCGCCAACAGCGAGATCCTCGACACGACCAAGACCGTGGTGTTCGAGTCTGCCTGCTTCTCCGGCCCTTCCGTGCGCGTCACCGCCAAAAAGAACGGCATGCGCACCGAGTCCTCTGCCCGCTTTGAAAAAGGGCTTGACCCCGAAAACTGCTGCGGCGGCCTGATGCGCGCCTGCGAACTGGTCGAACTGCTGGACGCGGGCGACGTGGTGGACGGCCTGATCGACGTGTACCCCGGCAAAAAAGAGCCCGTCGTGCTGCCGTTCCGGCCGGAGAAATACAATGCGTTCCTCGGCACCGACATTCCCGAGGCGCAGATGATCAAATACCTTGAAAAACTCGAATGCAAAGTGCAGAACGGCAGCATCATCGTGCCCTCGTTCCGCGGCGACCTCGGCTGCATGAACGACGTGGCCGAAGAGGTGCTGCGCCTGTACGGCTACGACAAGATCGCTTCCACGCAGCTGCGCGGCGAAACGACCGAGGGCGGCCGGACGCCGAAACAGCAGTTTGCCGCGGACGCCGAGAGCGCGCTGTTCGGCATGGGGCTGGACGAGATACAGACTTTCTCGTTCATCTCCCCCAAATATTACGACAAGATCCGTATGGCCGAAAACGATCCCCGCCGCCGCTCCGTGGTCATTTCCAACCCGCTCGGCGAGGATACCAGCGTCATGCGCACCACCACCCTGCCCTCCATGCTGGAGTGCCTGGCGCGCAACATTCATTTCAGCAACGAGAACGCGCGCCTGTTTGAACTCGGCAACGTCTATCTGCCCGCCGAAAAGAAAGAAGACCTGCCGAACGAAGGCAAGCGCCTGACCCTCGGCATGTACGGCGACGTCGATTTTTACGACCTGAAAGGCGTGGTCGAAAACCTGCTGCGCCTGGCCGCCGTCAAAGAGGTGACCTGGCAGGCCGCCGACGACGATCCCGCCTATCACCCGGGGCGCTGCGCCAGAGTGACGCTGGCAGACGGCACCGTGCTGGCCGTGTTCGGGCAGATCCACCCGCTGACGGCCGCCAACTACGACGTGGACGAAAAACTCTACGCGGCCGAGATCGACTTTGACGCGCTGTTCGCGGCGCGGAACGCCAAAAAGGCCTATCGCCACCTGCCGAAATTCCCCGCCGTCACCCGCGATTTCTCGTTCGTCTGCGACGAGGAACTGGAAGTCGGGCGCATCGAGCGCGTCATGATGACCGCCGGCGGCAAAACGGTGGAGGACGTCAAACTGTTCGACATCTACCGCGGGCCGCAGGTCGGCGAAGGCAAAAAATCCGTTTCGCTGCGCATGGTGCTGCGCGCCGCCGACCACACGCTGACCGCCGAAGAAGCGGACAAGATCGGCAAAAAGGTGCTGTTCCTGCTCGACAAAGAACTGGGGCTGACCCTGCGCGCCTGAACGCCATGGAAAAAGCCAAGATCGACCGCATCAACGAGCTGGCGCGCCTTGCCAAGACCCGCCCGCTGACCGACGCGGAAAAAGAGGAACAATTCCTTTTGCGGCAGGAATACCTGGCCGAAATACGCGCCTCGTTCGGCGCCATGCTCGACAACACCGTCATCGAACACCCCGACGGCACCCGCGAAAAACTGCACAAAAAAGAAAAATAAACATAGGAGGACTTTTTCCCATGAGACCGGATATCGAGATCGCAAAAGAAGCCAAACTCGCCCCCATTCAGGAGGTGGCGCACGCCCTCGGCGTGACAGACGACGAACTGGAACTGTACGGCAAGTACAAAGCCAAGATCAACGACGCGTTCCTCACCCGCATGGCGGGCAAGAAGAACGGCAAACTGATCCTGGTGACAGCCATCAACCCCACGCCCGCGGGCGAGGGCAAGACCACCACCACGGTCGGCCTCGGCATGGCCATGAAAAAGATCGGCAAAAAAGCCATCATCGCCCTGCGCGAGCCGTCTCTCGGCCCGGTGTTCGGCATCAAGGGCGGCGCCGCCGGCGGCGGTTATGCCCAGGTCGTGCCCATGGAGGATATCAACCTGCACTTCACCGGTGACTTTCACGCCATCACCGCGGCCAATAACCTCTTGTGCGCCGTGCTGGACAACAGCGTTCAGCAGGGCAACCCGCTCGGCATCGACCCGCGCCGCGTGCTGATCACCCGCGTGGAAGATATGAACGACCGCGCGCTGCGCAACGTGCTGATCGGTCTCGGCGGCAAGGCCAACGGCGTGCCGCGCGAGGATCACTTCATGATCACGGTGGCCAGCGAAGTCATGGCCATTCTGTGCCTGGCGGAAGATATCAGCGACCTCAAAAAGCGCCTCGGCGATATGCTGGTCGCCTACACCTACGACAACAAGCCCGTGTTCTGCCGCGATCTGCAGGTGGCGGGCGCCATGGCGGTACTGCTCAAAGACGCCATCAAGCCGAACCTGGTGCAAACGCTGGAAAACACCCCGGCTCTCATCCACGGCGGCCCGTTCGCCAACATCGCGCACGGCTGCAACTCCATTCGCGCCACCAAACTGGCACTGAAACTCGCCGACTATACCATCACGGAGGCCGGCTTCGGCGCTGACCTCGGCGCGGAAAAATTCCTCGACATCAAATGCCGCAAAGCGGGCCTGTCGCCCGACGCCATCGTGCTGGTGGCGACCGTGCGCGCCCTGAAATACAACGGCGGCGTGCCGAAAGCCGAACTCAAAGCCGAAAACGTCGAGGCGCTGAAGAAAGGCGCCGTCAACCTGGAAGCCCACATCGAAAACCTGAAACAGTACGGCGTGCCGGTGGTGGTCGCCATCAACCGTTTTGAGAGCGACACCGACGCGGAACTTGACGCGCTGCGCGCCATTTGCGAGCAGAAGGGCGCCGACTTTGCCTTGTCCGAGGTCTTTGCCAAAGGCGGCGAGGGCGGCCGCGCCCTGGCCGAAAAAGTGGTGGCCGCCTGTGAAAAGCCCAAAAACTTCACCCTGCTCTACCCCGACGATATGCCCGTCAAAGAAAAGATCAAAACGGTGGCAACGCGCATTTACGGCGCCGCCGGCGTGACCTACGAAGCCGCCGCCGAAAAGGCGCTGGCCGACATTCTCGCCATCGACCCCGCTTACGCCAAACTGCCCGTGTGCATGGCCAAAACGCAGTATTCGCTCTCCGACGATCCCGCCAAACTGGGGCGCCCCCGCGACTACGACCTGACCGTGCGTGAGATCAAACTTTCCGCCGGCGCCGGCTTTATCGTGGTGCTGACCGGCACCATCATGACCATGCCGGGTCTTTCCAAACAGCCCGCCGCCTACTCGATCGACATCGACAACGACGGCAACATCACGGGGCTGTTCTGATGCTGTCTTACACCTGCCGCACCGCCGCGCCGAGGGAGACCGAGGCGGCGGGCGCGGCGCTGGCGCGGCGCATGCTCGACGAGAACTTGCCCCGCTTTGTGGCGCTTTACGGCGAACTCGGCGCGGGCAAGACCGCCTTTGTGCGCGGCTTTGCCTCCGTCATCGCGCCCGGCGCCGTCGTTCGCTCCCCCACTTTCGCGCTGGTGCACGAACACAAAGGCGAGCCCTTCGATCTCTTTCATTTCGATCTGTACCGCATCAACGGAGAAGACGACCTGTATTCGATCGGTTTTGAGGACTATCTGCGCCGGGACGGCGTGTGCCTGACGGAGTGGAGCGAACACATTCCCTTTGCCCTTCCCGCGCACTATCTGCGCGTGGAGATCGTCAAAGACGACGAGGCGACGCCCGACAGCCGCCGCATCACCGTGACGCAGATCTGATGGGGGGTATTCGTATGCTGATCTTATCCCTGGACAGTACCGCCGTGGCCGCGAGCGCGGCTCTGACGGAAAACGACCGTCCGCTCGCCTCATTTCAACTGGAAAACGGCCACACGCACAGCAAAACGCTGCTGCCCATGGTCAAAGCCCTCTTTGACGTCACGGGACACACCGTGCAGGACGTCGATCTTTTTGCCTGCAGCATCGGCCCCGGCTCGTTCACCGGCGTGCGCATCGGCGCCGCCACGATCAAGGGGCTCGCTTTCGGCAAGAACAAGAACGTGCTGGGCGTTTCCACCCTGGAGGCGCTGGCGGAAAACCTGATGCCCCGTGAAGGACTGATATGCCCCGTTATGAACGCCCGCCGCGAGCAGGTCTACACCGCCCTGTTTCGCGGGGAGAACGGCACGCTGACGCGCCTGACGCCCGACGCGGCGCTTTCCGTTGAGGAACTGGAGACTATGCTGGCCGAACGGGGCGAGCCGTTTTGCCTGGTCGGCGACGGCACGGTACCGGTGCGCGGCGCGCTCAAAACGCTGATCCCGCAGCCGACGCCGGCGCTTTTGACGGCGCAGAACGCCGTGTCTGTGGCGCGCTTGGCTTACCGTGCCGCGCAAAACGGCGCGACGGGCACCGACGCCGATCTCAAGCCCCTGTATCTGCGCGTGCCGCAAGCCGAACGCGAACGGCTGGCCAAACAAAAACAGTAACGACGCAAAGGAGACGACTATGAAAAAACTGGTGATCGGCTGCGATCATGCCGCCGTTGAACTCAAAGAGCAGGTCAAGGCGCACCTGACCGAGCGCGGCTTTGCCGTGGAAGACGTGGGCACCTATACGACCGACAGCTGCGACTATCCCGTTTTTGCGCATAAACTGTGCCGCAAAATACAGAACGGCGAATACGAACTGGGCATTCTCATCTGCGGCACCGGC
>CAMZFG010000048.1 GCA_947306035.1 uncultured Clostridia bacterium
GCGGGCGCGCCGCCGACCGCCTCGGTCAGGCCGGAAACGGGGAACGCCTCGCTGTCGGCGGCCATTTTATCGTGCAGTTCGAGAATGATGCGCGCCGCCGTTTTGGGGCCGATGTTCGGCGCTTTGGCGATCGACTTGCGATCGTCGGTGCAGACGGCCAGCGCAAATTTTTCCGGCGTGAAGGTGGAGAGAACGGAGAGCGCCGCTTTGGGGCCGACGCCCGACACGGTGATGAGCAGACGGAACATGGCAAGCTCCTGCTCGGTGGCAAAGCCGAACAGTTCCATATCGTCCTCGCGCACGGCGAGATGCGTGAAAACTTTGACCTCTTTGTGGTCGGCGACGGCGGGGGAAAGCGCGTCGTACGTGTTGTTGCTGACCGTCAGCTTAAAGCCGACGCCGCCCGCCTCGACCACGGCGATGCCGGGCATGAGATGCGCCAGCGATCCGCGAATGAAATAGAACATAAAACCCTCTCAAATCGTTCAAATAGATAAAATTCGACCTATTATTTGGTAAAAAGCAGTTGTGTTTCAGGTTTGCTCCGGCGGCAGGATGCGGCGCACGGCGCGCTCCAATTTGATGCGATCGACCTCGGTATCGCGGCCGCATTTTTCGCAGACGACGCGGCAGACGCCGCCCACGCGGACCAGCCGGAATACGCTGCCGCCGCAGGGGTGCGGTTTTTTGAGTTCGAGCCGATCGCCGGCTGTCAATTTGAGTATCTGCACGGCCGTTTTTCCTTTCCCGGAGATTGCTTTCAGTATAGCATATTTTTGTGTCCGTGTAAATATAATTTTATAATTTTCAAAAATATCCGAAAAACCTTTGACGGCGCGCGCAAAGTGTGCTATAATGTTATATCATTAAAATCCGATACTGTGCGCTCGGCGACGGGCGCGGGCGATTGTGAGGTAGCGTATGATCATTCTCGGCATAGACCCGGGGCTCGCCATCGTGGGCTGGGGGGTCGTGGAACAGCGCGGCGGTCGGTTCCGCACGCTGGGGTACGGTTCGATCCAGACCCCGGCCGGCATGAAGACCGAAGAACGCCTTTCGCGCATCTACGCCGAGTTGACGGCGCTCATCCAAAAATACAAGCCGGAGCAAATGGCGGTAGAGGAACTGTTTTTCACCAACAACATCACCACGGGCATCCGCGTGGCGGAAGCGCGCGGCATCGTGCTGCTTTGCGGGCAGCAGAACGGCGTGAAGATCTTTGAATACACGCCCATGCAGGTCAAACAGGCGGTGGTCGGCTACGGCAAGGCCGAAAAAAAGCAGGTCATCACCATGGTCACCTCCATTCTCGGCCTGAAAGAACCGCCGAAACCCGACGACACGGCAGACGCGCTGGCCATTGCGGTCTGTCACGGCAACACGGGCGCCTCGCTGCTGGCGCCGTACTTCAATCTCAAATAACGAGAGGACATTATGTTTATCGCCGATCAATGGAAAGACTACGAATTGCTGGATACTTCCGACGGGGAACGCCTGGAGCGCTGGGGGCGCTATATTTTGGTGCGCCCCGACCCGCAGGTCATCTGGCACGGCGCGGCCGCTCACCCGCTCTGGAAAAAGGCGGACGCCACCTATCGCCGTTCCTCGTCCGGCGGCGGCGCCTGGCAGGAGAACAAACTGCCCGAGGAATGGGAGATCGGCTATCGTGACCTTCGTTTCGTCGTGCGGCCCATGGGGTTCAAACACACCGGCCTGTTTCCCGAGCAGGCGGCCAACTGGGATTGGTTCTCGCAAAAGATCAAAAAGGCGGGCCGTCCGATCAAAGTGCTGAATTTGTTTGCCTATACGGGCGGGGCCACCGTGGCCGCCGCCAAAGCGGGCGCCGCCGTGGTGCACGTCGACGCGGCGCGGGGCATGGTGGCGCAGGCCAAAGAGAACGCCCGCCGCTCCGGCCTTGCCGAAGCGCCCGTTCGCTACATCGTGGACGACTGCAAAAAATTCGTGGAGCGTGAGATCAAGCGCGGCAACACCTACGACGCGATCATCATGGATCCGCCGTCCTACGGGCGCGGCCCCGGCGGCGAAGTCTGGAAAATTGAGGATTCGATCGACGAACTGGTCGGTCTGACCGCCTCGCTTTTGTCGCGTGAACCGCTGTTCTTTCTGATCAATTCCTACACCACGGGCCTTTCGCCCATGGCGATGAGTTATTTGCTGGATATCAAAGTGCGTGCCCGCCGCGGCGGCCGCACGGAAGCGGGAGAACTGGGTCTGCCCGTGACGCGGACCGGTTCCGTTTTGCCGTGCGGCGCCAGCGCGCGGCTGGAATGGTGAAGAAAATGGAGAACAGGACGAACCCGGAAAACTTCATACACGCCGCGGATCTTCGCTGCTCCTACCGTGACGAAAACGGCAACCGGCAGGAGATCCTGCACGGCGTCTCTTTTGACGTCGCCCGCGGGGAATACGTAGCGATCCTGGGTCACAACGGTTCCGGCAAATCCACGCTGGCCAAACTGATCAACGGCATTCTGGAGCCGGACGGCGGCACGCTGGTGGTGGCGGGCAAAGACCTGGCCTCGCCCGACGTCACCGACGACGATATTTACGAACTGCGCCGCCAGGTCGGCATGGTGTTTCAGAACCCCGACAACCAACTGGTCGCGACGCTTGTGGAAGAGGACGTGGCGTTCGGGCCGGAAAACCTCGGGGTGCCGACCGCCGAGATCCGGCAGCGGGTCGACGCGGCCCTTGCCACCGTCGGCATGACCGACTACGCGCGGCACGAGCCGCACCGCCTGTCCGGCGGGCAGAAACAGCGGGTCGCCATTGCGGGCATTCTGGCCATGGAACCCTCCTGCATGATCCTGGACGAGGCCACGGCCATGCTGGACCCCGCGGGTCGCCGCGAGGTGCTTTCGACCGTGGAGCGCCTGAACCGGGAAAAGGGCATCACGCTCATCACGATCACACACTATATGAACGAGGCCGCGCACGCCGACCGGGTCATCGTGCTCAACGACGGCAAGATCTTGCTCGAAGGCACCCCGGCAGAGGTGTTTGCCGAGCCGGAAAAACTGATGGCCGCGGGGCTTGACGTGCCGCAATGCACGGCGTTGGTGCACGGTCTGCGCGCGTCCGGCGCGGCGCTGGAAGGCGAACCCGTCACCATTGAGGAATGCGCCGATCTGATCTGCCGCGCATGGGAGGAGAAACGACATGGCGACCGTCGCGCTTGATCACGTTACCTATATCTACGGTGCCGGAACGCCCTACGAGATCAAGGCGCTCGACGACGTCTCTCTCACCGTCAAAAGCGGCACGATCACCGGCATCATCGGGCACACCGGTTCCGGCAAATCGACCATGGTGCAGCTTCTCAACGGGCTTGAAAAGCCGCTTTCCGGCAAGATCCTGCTGGACGGAGAGGATATCTGGGCAAAGCCGAAAGAAATGCAGAAGATCCGGTTTCGGGTCGGTCTTGTCATGCAGTACCCGGAGTATCAGCTGTTTGAAGAAACGGTGCGCGCCGATATCGCGTTCGGCCCCAAAAACATGGGCCTTTCAGACGAGGAGATCGAGGCCCGCGTCAAAGACGCCGCCGCTTTCGTGGGACTGGACGAAACGCTCCTGAACGTCTCTCCGTTCGATCTTTCGGGCGGTCAGAAGCGCCGTGCGGCCATTGCCGGCGTCATGGCCATGCGCCCCGAGGTGCTGGTGCTGGACGAGCCCGCCGCCGGATTGGATCCGCGCGGCCGCGACGGCATTCTGGCGGGCATTCGCAACTATGCCGCGGCGACCGGATCGACCGTGATCGTGGTCAGCCACAGCATGGAAGATATGGCCGCGTTCTGTGACGAGATCATTGTTTTGGCACACGCCAAAGTGTTTTTGAGCGGTACGCGCGACGAGGTGTTTTCACACGCCGACGCCCTTTCGTCGGTGGGTCTCGACGTGCCGCAGATCACCCACCTGATGTCGGCGCTGCGCCGCCGCGGCCTGGACGTGCCGGAAGGCATCTATACCGTCGAGGCGGCCAAAGAAGCGCTGCGCCCGCTGCTGGAGTAAAGGATGTATCTGTCTGCATGAAGAATATCGCATTTGGGCAGTACTATCCTGCCCGGTCGCCGCTCCACGCGCTCGACGCGCGTATGAAGGTGATACTTGCCATTCTCTATATCGTCTGCACGTTCCTTTGCAAGAACGTCTTTTGCTTCGGCGCGCTGCTGGCATCGGCGCTCTTGCTGGTACTGTGCAGCCGCGTGCCGCTGCGCATCATTCTGCGCTCGCTGCGCCCGGTGCTGTTCATTCTGCTGTTTACCGCCGTGCTGAACGTGTTTCTGACGGGCGGAGAGACGGAACTGTTCGGCTTCTGGCGCCTGCACGTCTACGTAGAGGGCGTTTATCACGCCGCGTTCATGATGGTGCGCATCGTCGTGCTGATCCTGACGACGAGTCTGTTTCTGACCTATACCACCACGCCGATCGCGTTGACGGACGCCATCGAGTCTCTGCTGACGCCGCTGCGCTGGCTGCACGTGCCGGTACACGAATTCGCCATGATGATGACGATCGCGCTCCGCTTTATCCCCACGCTGACGGAAGAGACCTATAAGATCATGAGCGCGCAGAAGGCGAGAGGCGTCGATTTTTCGCACGGCGGGCTGATCCGGCGCGCCAGGGCGCT
The DNA here is from genome assembly GCA_947306035.1 of uncultured Clostridia bacterium. Taxonomy (GTDB): domain Bacteria; phylum Bacillota; class Clostridia; order Oscillospirales; family CAG-272; genus Firm-07. The sequence goes on from CAMZFG010000048.1 coordinate 4,649, forward strand.
GATCCCCATTCTGATCCCGCTGGTCGTTTCGTCGTTCCGGCGGGCCGACGAGTTGGCCATGGCCATGGAGTGCCGCTGCTACCGCGGCGGCAAAGGCCGGACGAAAATGACCGTGCCGCACCTGCACGTCTACGATCTCTTCGCGCTTTTGCTGGTCGTGGCGTTCGGCGCGGGCATCGTTTGGCTCAACCGACAGGGCTACGGCTATACCATGCCGAGGTGACGCCGTGAAAGTATTGTTGCGCATTGCCTATCTCGGCACCGCTTATCACGGCTATCAGGTGCAGCCGAACGGTGTGACCGTACAGCAAAAGTTGAACGAGGCCGCGGCCGATCTGTTCGGTTTTGACTGCGACGTGACCGGCTGCAGCCGCACGGACAGCGGCGTGCACGCCCGTGATTTTGCCGTGACGATCGCCGAAAAGGGAAAAACCGGTCTTGACACCGCCATCGGGGCGGATCGGCTGCCGCAGGCATTGAACGCGCGGCTGCCCGACGACATTGCCGTGCTATCGGCGTCGTTCGTGCCGGATGCGTTCCACGCCCGCTACGACGTGAAGTCCAAACGCTACGAATATCTGATCTGGAACGGCCGCGAGCGCGATCCTTTTCTGCTCGACCGCGCCTGGCACCTGCCGGCGCCGTTTGACGAAGCGGCGATCGAAGAGATGCGCCGGGGCGCGTCGGCTTTCGTCGGGCGGCACGATTTTTCGGCGCTGCGCGACAGCGGCGCGGACACCGACGAAAAGGACGCCGTGCGCGAAGTTTGTGAGGTTTCCTTGACCAAAAACGGCGACCTGATCTCGTTTCGCGTGCGTGCCGACGGTTTTTTGTATCACATGGTGCGCATCATGACGGGCACGCTGGTCGACGTGGGACGCGGCCGCATGGCAGCCGACGATCTGCCGCGTTTGCTGGCGGCGGGCGACAGACGCCGCATGGGCGCCACCGCGCCCGCGGCGGGCCTGTATCTCGACCGCGTGTTTTACGAATAAACGACGTTTGAAAGAAAGGAGGCAACAGTATGGAGGAAAATCAAAAACCGACCACGGCGCTGGTGCAGACCACCGGCAATCTACCGGTCGCCGCCGAGCAGACGCCCGGTTACTGGGCGCGCGTGTCGCGCCGCTATCTGTGGGCGTTCCGCATCGTTCTGATCCTGCTTTTGATCTTTGCCGTTCTGTTTGCCTCTCTCGCGCCGACCGCTTTTTCCGGCGACGGCATTTACTATTTTGCCAAAGATCTGACCTCGATCGGCGCGCTCGCCGACCGCGATCACGGCACGCTGTACTATCAGTACGGCGAAACGGCCGCCGCCCACGCGACGTTCCGCGGCGGCTCCGCGACCGTCTACGACCACGGCGTTGAGATATTGACCGCCACGGGCGAGCCCTCGCTGCTCACGGAACGCGCGTTCACCACGCCGCGCGTCGTCGTCTCCCGGCACTACGTGTTGGCTTACGACCTCGGCGGCACCGCGTTTTCGCTGTGCAACGCCTACGACGAACTGTATCGGGGCAGCACGACCGCGCCCATCGTCAGCGCCGCGGTCAGCGACGCCGGTTCGTTTGCCGTGGTCACGGCGGCGGTGACGGAGAACGACGTGTTCTATCCTTCCGAGATCTTGCTCTACAACGGCAATTTCAAACTGGCGCAGCGCTTCAAACGCTCCGGCGCGACCGTTGCCGTCGATCTGTCGAAAGACGGGCGCTGCATCGCCATTCTCGGCACGGCCGAAGACGGTACGCTGCTCGATATTTACGCGCGCAAAGCGACCAAGCCGCAGGCCTCCGTGACCTTTGACGGTTTTCCGTGCGCCGTCGGCTTTACCGCCTCCAATACGGTGGCCGTGGTGACGGACACGGGCTTTCACACGCTGCGCACCGACGGAAAACGCTGTAAGAGTTTCACTTTCAAAGGGCAGGCCCTGCTTGCGTGCGACATCGACGAAAAGGCGGTGGCCGTTGTGCTGCAGACCGACGCCGTGCGCCGCCGTGCGCGCCTTGTCGCCTGCGA
>CAMZFG010000049.1 GCA_947306035.1 uncultured Clostridia bacterium
CACGCCACCGTGGCCGAATACCGCAGCGCCACCGGCATGGAAGCGCTGTTCGGCTACCTGTCGCTGACGGGGCAGACCGGGCGGGCGTTTGAACTGTTTGCCGCGGCTTTTCCGGCAGACCGAAAAGAATAAACTTGAAAGGAACATAAAACCATGGAACATCCCATCATCAAGATCACCGTCAAGGGCTACGGCACCATGACGGCCGAACTCTACCCCGAACTGGCGCCCCTGACGGTGGCCAACTTTTTAAAACTCATCGAAGAGAAGTTTTTTGACGGCCTCATTTTTCACCGCGTCATCAAGGGTTTTATGCTGCAAGGCGGCGGCTATGACGAGACCATGCAGGAAAAACGCGCCAAACCCATTCGCGGCGAGTTTGCGGCCAACGGCTGGCGGCAGAACACCTTAAAGCACGTCAGGGGCGTGCTCTCGATGGCTAGGACGAACGACCCGAACTCCGCCTCGTCGCAGTTTTTCATCATGCACGAGAACGCCCCGCACCTCGACGGGCAGTACGCCGGTTTCGGCCTTGTGACCGAGGGGCAGGACGTGATCGACGCCATCGCGAACGTCAAAACGGGCAACTACGGCTGGTATATGCAGGACGTGCCGAAGACCCCCGTCGTCATCGAGAAAATGGAGATCGTCTCGCGTTGACACGGTGTTTTTGGAAAATTTTATATATAAATTTAGAATTCTAATATATAAAATTGGAAAATCGGAAAGGGGCGTCAACGCCCCTTTTTGTTGCTTGACAGTCGCCTTGTCGTTTGCTATAATCAAAATAAGGAAGTTTGCCGTTTTTTACGTATAATGAATAGAATGCCGATCATCTGATGCGCTCCTATCACATTTGGCAACGAGGGGGAAAAACGTGCCGTGAAAGAAATCAAAATCGAAACGCCGGTCGATGCCGAGGCATTTGCGGCAACATTCCGGCGCACGGTACCGCACGCTTCGGGCGATCTCGACACGGGGCGTATATACGGCGCGATCGACCGCGATCGGTTCTCGCTGTACCGCAAATCACATTGGATCGGGCAAGGCGCTGACTTTTTTCGGTCGGGTATGGGCGTTTATCTGTCGGGTGAAGTGCGCGAGGGACACATTTTTTACACCTACCGCCGCACCGCGTTGCACGTGCTGTTGACGGGGGTGGTGCCGTTGCTGCTGTTGCTCATGTCGCTGTTTCCTTTGATCGTGTTCCGCGAGCCGTATTTTCTGCCGCTTGCGGCTGTATCGTTGATCCTGTTCTCGTTCTGGTTTTACAAGCCGAAAGGGAAAATGGCCGATCTTTGCGACCGCATGATGCGCCTGATCGAGGAAAGCCAAAGCCGCCAATAGGCCGAAAACGGTGTTTTTGAAATAAGGAGAAGTTGAAACCATGAAAAGCTTTTTGCATGCCACAAGGCCGCTGATCACCCCGCTGCTCGTCTCCACCGAAGAGGGGGCGCTGCTCTGTGAGATCGCGGCGTGCCTCGATGCGGGCGCCGACGCGTTCGGGCTGTGCATCGAGCGGCTGCCGCGCGAGCTTCGCACCGAAGAGAAGATCAAAACGTTCTTTGCCGCCATGGGCGACAAACCGATCTACGTCACCTGCTATCTGCGCGGCGACGCGATCGAGGAGAGCGACGAGGAGCGAGCCGATATGTTGCTGAACGCCCTTGAATGGGGCGCGACCATGGCGGATATCCGGGGCGACCTGTTTGACCCCTGCGAGGACGAGTTGACCCAAAACGCCGACGCGATCGAACGGCAAAAAGCGCTGATCTGCCGCATACACGCCATGGGCAAAGAGGCGCTCATGTCCTCGCACGTCATGACCGGCGACGCGTTCCGCTTTCTGCCGAAAGAAGAGGTTTTGGCTATTGCGCTGGAGCAGCAGGCGCGCGGCGCGGACATGGCCAAGATCGTGACGAACGCCGACACCGAAGAGGAGTTGCTTGAAAACTTCGAGGCGATCCCCTTTATGAAAAAGCGGGTGTCGATCCCCGTGCTGTTTTTGTGCAACGGGCGCGTGCGCATGCGGCATCGCCTGGCGTGCGGCCTGATCAGCGAGCCCATCGTGTTCGTCAAGGAAAAAACGCTCCGTCGACCGGACAGCGCACAGCCGCCCGTTGAACAGATGGTCGGTCTGTTCCGCGACGCGGGTATGCTTTGAACCATTTTGAAAAAAGGAGATAGAAACATGGCGTTTGAAAATCAGGTCGCCATCGCCACGGGTACCGCCTCGGGCATGGGGTTGTTGTTCTCACAGAATTTCGCCGCGCTCGGCGGCAAGGTCGCTATGTGCGACGTCAACGAAGCGGTGCTGAACGAAAAAGTTGCGGAGATCAACGCCAAATATCCCGGCAGCGCGCTCGGCATCGTTTGCGACGTGCGCGACTACGCGCAGGTCTGTGCCGCGCGCGACAAGGCGGTCGCCGCTTTCGGCCGTATCGATATTTTAGTCAACTTTGCGGGCGGCACGGCGCTGCGGATGCTCGGCGTGGATCGCACCCGCTATCCGGAGTTTCCCGATATTCCGATCGAGGTCTACGACTGGGGTCTCGACGTCAACTTAAAAGGCCCGTTCTACTTTGCGCACGCCGTGCTCAAACAGATGCGGGAGCAGCAGAGCGGCCTTGTCGTCAACATCGGCTCCATCACGGGCATGGAGGGCGACAAAAGCGGCATGGATTACCCCACGGCCAAAGCGGGACTTATGTTCGGGCTGACCAAGTCCATCGCGCAGTTCGGCGCCAAATACGGCATTCGCTGTGTATGTGTGTCACCCGGCCCCGTGTTGACGCGCGCGGCCATGGCCGGTATGAAAACGCTGCTCGGCAGAGCCGCCGACCCGCAGGAGATCGTCGATCTCATCCTCTTCCTCGCCTCCGACAAGGGGCAGTTCATCAATGGTGAAAATATCATGATCGACGGCGGCCGCAACGCGATGCAGCGCGAGCACTGATAAAGGAAAAAGTTATGAAAGCGATACTTATCAACGACGATAAAACACTGCGCTGGGCCGACGTGCCGGACCCCGTATTGAAGAGCGGCGAAGTGCTGATCGAGGTGCACGCGGCGGCCATCAACCGCGCGGACCTTTTGCAAAGAGAGGGCACCTATCCGCCGCCCGCCGGCTGCCCCGCGTGGCCGGGGCTGGAAGTTTCCGGCGTTATCAAAGCGACCGCGCCGGACGCGGGCAAGTATAAAACCGGCGATCGTGTCTGCGCCCTGCTCGGCGGTGGCGGCTACGCCGAATACGTCGCCGTGACCGAAGATATGGTGCTGCCCATGCCGAAAAACCTCTCGTTTGCCGAGGCGGCGGCCATTCCCGAAGTGTATATGACGGCCTATCTCAATCTGTTTCACGTGGGCGGCGCCAAAAAGGGCGAAACGCTGCTGATGAACGCGGGCGCGAGCGGTCTTGCCAGCGCGGTCATCCCCATGGCCAAAGCGTTTGGTCTGCGTGTCATTACCACGGTGCTGGGGCAGGAAAAAGTCAAAGAGGTCGCGTACCTCAACGCCGACGTCGTGGTGGACACCACCACCGAGGATATCGTCGAGGTACTGAAGCATGAAGAGGCGGCGGGCCACCCCGTTGATCTTGCCATCGACTGCCTTGGCGGCGAGGTGCTCGGCAAGTGCTTAAAATATGTGGCCCGCGGCTGCCGCTGGATCCAGATCGCCACGCTGGCGGGCGACATCTCTCCCATCGACTTCCGCAACATCTACGTCAAGAATATCCGCATCATCGGCAGCACGCTGAGAAGCAAAACGCCGCAGGAAAAAGGGCAGCTTTTGACGGAACTCGTCGAAAAGACCTGGCCGAAGTTCGAGAGCGGCGAGATCAAAGTCAGGATCTACAAGACGCTGCCGATCGAGCAGGCAGACGAGGGGCACCAGATCCTCTACCGCGGTGAGAACGTGGGCAAAGTGGTCTTGCTTGTCAAATGACAAAACAAAAACACCCCCGAACGGGGGTGTTTTTTTGATATTCAAAGCGTTTCGGGGTACCACTTTTTGCGGGCGAGGTAGAGCCGCTCGGCGTCGTCGAGCAGGCGGAAACGCTCGGAGGCGTAGGTGAAGCGCCACGGGGCGACGAGGTAACCTTTGAGCAGTTCCGGCGAGAGGCGGTCTTTGCCGAGCCCCACGGTCTGCTCGATGTTCTCGGTGCAGGTCCAGGTGGAGCAGGTCGGTATCTGATCGTACCCGTGCTGATCCAGCACTTCGTAGGCGCGGATCGCCCAGTAGTGACGATCGGTCTCGGGGTATTCCTGGAACCGGGCGTAGACCCAGTTGGACTGCAGCACCGATTTCGGCATTTTTTCAAGAAAGATCTTTTCGTGATACCACATGTAGTCCGACCAGATCCAGGGGCGCGCGCCGTACTTCTCGCACTCGCGGCAGAGATAGAACAGGTCGTGCCACCACAATTCGCCGTTGCGCACCACAATGTTCTCATGCGTCATCTGGTGGGCGGCGTCCTCCTCGTCAAAGCCGAGGTGGAAGAGAGACGGCCCCCCGAACGCCTCGCACACCTCGCGGATGAGGTCGGCGCACACCTGATAGTAGGCGGGGGTGGAGACCATGCGGCGATATTGTTTTAACCACGTGTCGTGACCGGCGGAAAAGTTCAGTTTGGGAACGGGTTCCAGTCCGAGGGCCCGCATCTCATCCAGTTTCTTTTTGAGAAAATCTTTGCTCCACGCGTCGGGAGCGGAGACCTCGGGGTGGCTCTCATACTTGATGGCGTCACCCACGTCGACCAGCACCAGGTTATACTGCCGCTCGGCAAGGGCCTTGACGGTCTCGTCCCAGGTGGCAAGGTCGGTGTTGTTGTTCTCACGGTACGGCGGATCCATATACCAGCCGGCGGCGGGCGAACTCTCGTCGCCCCACATGTGGGTGCTGATCTTCAGCATAAAGCCCCATTTCAGATCGTTTTTCATGTTTTCTCTCCTTTATCCGCTTTGCGGCGTCAATACGCGATCTTGGGCAGATCTTTCGGCAGCGTTTCGGGGTACCATTTCTGACGGGCCAGGAAGAGCCGCTCGGCGTCGTCCATCAGGCGGAAGCGCTCCGAAGCGTAGGTGAAGCGCCACGGCGCGATCAGGTAGCCCTTGACAAGGTCCGGATTTAAGCGGTCTTTGCCGAGGCCCACGGTCTGCGACATGTTGTGAATGCAGTTCCAGGTCGAGCCGGTCGGTATCTGATCGTAGCCGTGCTGATCGAGCAGCTCGTAGCCGTGGATCTCACGGTACGTCTGGGTCTCGGGCGATCTGTCTTTGAGCGTGCCGTAGTACCAGTTGGACTGCATGATGGACTTCGGCATATTCTTGAGGAACGCCTCTTCGTGGTGCCAGAGATAGTCCGACCAGATCCAGGGGCGGGCGCCGTATTTTTCGCATTCACGGGCAAGGAAGAACAGATCGTGCCACCACAGGTCGCCGTTGCGCACGATGCACATATCGTAGTGCGACTGATAATCCGCTATCTCCTCGTCAAAGCCGAGGTGGAAAAGGGGCGGGTTGCCGAACACCTCGCACACCTCGCGGATGACGTCGGCGCACACCTTGTAATAGGTGGGCGTGGACACCATGCGGCGGTATTGTTTCAACCACGTGTCGTGGCAGGTGGAAAAATTGAGTTTCGGCACGGGCGTCAGGCCCTTTGCGCGCATTTCATCCAGTTTCTTTTTGAGAAAGTCTTTGTCCCAGGCGTCGGGGGAAGAGATCTCGGGGTGGCTCTCGTACTTGACGCCGTCGCCCACGTCGACCAGCACCAGATTGTAGCGGCGTTCGGCGAGATAGCGCACGGTGTTGTCCCAGGTGGCAATGTCGGTGTTGTTGTTCTCGTGGTAGTACGGTTCCATGTACCACCCGGCGGCGGGCGAAGTCTCGTCGTCCCACATGTGGTGGCTGAGTTTTAACATAAAGCCCCAGTAGAGTTCGTTTTTCATACGCATCCTCCTTTGCAACGCTCGTTGCAAGTTCAGTATAACACACACGCGCACGGCGCGCAAGTCGTTTTGCCCGCCCGGCGACCGAAATTTTTTCGTTGATTTTCGCTTTGCGATATGATATACTGAGGTATATTCAAAAAAGGCGGTGCACTTATGAACGTGGGCAAAAAGTTTTTATACGTCACGGAGTTTTTCGCCGGCATGTCGGTCATGGCGGTGGAACTGGGGGCCAGTCGTCTGCTCGCGCCCTATTTCTCCTCGTCGCAGATCATCTGGACCATCATCATCGGCACCATCATGATCGCCATGGCCCTCGGCAACATCTGGGGCGGGCGTCTGGCCGACAAAAACCAAAACCCCGACCTCGTCTACGGCCGCATTCTCCTGGCCGGTGTGTGGATCGCCCTGATCCCCGTGGTGGGGCGCTTTATCATCGCGGGCGTGTCGCTGCTCCTCGCGCTGGTGTTCAAGACCGGGTTTTTAGTGGCGGCGTCGCTGACTTCCTGCCTGCTTTTGTTCGTGTTCCCGCTGATGTTGCTTGGCTCGGTCTCGCCGGCGCTGGTCAAATTTGCCGCCACCAACCTTGACAGCAACGGCAAAACGGTGGGCGAACTCAACGCCCTCAA
>CAMZFG010000050.1 GCA_947306035.1 uncultured Clostridia bacterium
TACGACACGGTGCTCGGCGAGCGGGGCGTGACCGTTTCGGGCGGGCAGAAGCAGCGCATCTCCATCGCACGCGCCCTGATGAAAGACGCCCCCGTGCTGGTGCTTGACGACTCGGTCTCGGCCGTGGATACCGACACCGAGCGGCATATTCTCGGCGAACTGCGCCGCGAACGCCGCGGCAAGACCACCATTCTCATCGCGCACCGCATCTCCACGGTGGCGGGCATGGATAAGATCGTCTATCTCGACGACGGCCGGGTGCTGGATGTGGGCACGCACGAAGAACTGTACGCCCGCTGCGAGGCCTATCGCCGCGCGGTGGATTTGCAGAAACTCGAGGAAGAGAGGGAGGTGCCGGCCCATGTATGAGTACTTTCCGCTTCTGACCGTCGGCGCCGTCGTCGGCGTGCTGCTGACCGTTTTTTCCGTGGCGTTCTTCCTTGTCAAAGACAACACCGCCGCGGATACGACCGACCGGCACATGAAAGACGGCACGCTCATAGGGCGCCTGCTGCCGTACGCGCGCCCGCACGCCAAAAGTTTTCTGCTCGTCTTTTTGCTGATGGCGCTGGCCATCTCCTATGAGATCGTGTCGCCTCTGATCGTTTCGTACATCGAGGAAACGGTCAAAACGCCCGGTTTTCCGCTGCCGACGCTGTGGATCTCGGTCGCGGTCTACGCCGGCGTGGTCGTCGCGGCCATGATCGCCCTGTATTATCAGGCCGTTCTGCTGCAAAAAACGGGGCAGAAGATCATCACGGCCATACGTCTCGACCTGTTCTCCAAGATCGAGTCGCTCTCGCACGCGCAACTCTCGACCATGCCGGTCGGCAAACTGGTCACCCGCGTGACCAACGACGTCGACGGCGTTTCCGCCGCTTTTACCGGGCTTTTGGTGGACTGCTCCAAGAGTTTCTTCATTCTGCTCGGCGTAACGGTCGCCATGTTCATCCTCAACGCGCGACTGGCGCTGACGGTGCTGTGCCTGATGCCGTTCGTCGCGCTGTTCACGCTCCTGTTCCGCCATTTCTCGCGGCGGGCGCACCGCATGCAGAAAAACGCCACCACCGACCTCAACACCATGCTCTCCGAGCATCTTTCCGGCATGAAGATCGTGCAGATCTTCAACCGCGAGGACGAGGTGCGCGACCTGTTTGAAGAAAAGAACAAAAAACTGACCGCGGCGCGCTGGCAGCACGTGATGGTGTTCAGCGTGTTCCGCCCCGTCATCAGCGTGCTGTACTGGTCGGCGGTGCTGATGCTGCTCTTCTTCGCGGGGCGCGCTTATCTCGCCGGCGGCACGCTGTTCGGCCAGATCGTCACGGGCGGTACCGTGGTGGCCTTTTACCTGTATATCGACAAGTTTTTCAACCCCATTCAGACGCTTGCGGAGCAGTTCAACCGCCTGCAGTCGGCCTTTGCCTCGGCCGAAAAGATCTTTTCTCTGCTCGACGAACAGCCCACCGTCACCGACGAGCCGGACGCCGTCGAACTTGACGCGGTGCGGGGCGAGATCGAGTTTCGCGACGTGTGGTTCTCCTACCTGCCGGACGAATGGGTCTTAAAAGGCGTTTCGTTCAAGGTCGAGGCGGGGCAGACCGTGGCTTTCGTGGGCGCGACCGGCTCCGGCAAGACCACCATTCTCTCGCTGCTCTGCCGCAACTACGACATTCAGAAAGGCGAGATCCTGCTGGACGGTATCAATATCCGGCATATCAAGGTCGCCTCGCTGCGCCGCCACTTCGGCCAGATGCTGCAGGACGTGTTCCTGTTTGCGGGCACCGTGCGCGACAATATCACGCTCGGCGACGACTTTTCGGACGAAGAGGTGGAAAAGAGCTGCGCCCTGGTCAACGCCGACCACTTTATCGGCAAACTGAAAAAGGGCGTGGACGAAGAAGTGCGCGAGCGCGGCAACAACTTTTCCGCCGGACAGCGCCAACTCATTTCCTTTGCCCGCACCGTCATTCACAAGCCGGAGATCCTCATTCTCGACGAGGCGACCGCCAACATCGACACCGAGACCGAGGTCATCATTCAGGACTCGCTCGACAAAATGATGAAGATCGGCACCATGCTGGTGGTGGCGCACCGGCTCTCGACCATTCAGCGCGCCGACCGCATCTTCGTGCTGTCGCGCGGCGAGATCATCGAGCAGGGCACGCACAACGAACTGCTGGCGCAGCGCGGCCGCTACTATCAGCTTTATACGTTGCAATAGTAAACAATTTCAAAATTTATGCAAGACGGGTGGATTGTCCACCCGTTTTGTGCTATACTGTTAAAGGCGTTTTGTTGTGCGGCGAAACGCCTGTACTTTTACCCGATTCCCAACGGGTCTGCATAGAAAGGAGTGAACGTATTGGGAAAATATTTCGGAACGGACGGCTTCCGCGGTGAAGCCGGCGTCACGCTGACCTCGGAGCACGCCTACAAAACGGGCCGCTACCTGGGGTGGTATTACGGCGAGGGCGGCCGGCATCGCGTGCGGGTCGTGATCGGCAAGGACACGCGCCGATCCAGTTACATGTTCGAGTATGCCATCGTGGCGGGCCTGACGGCATCGGGCGCCGATGTGTATATGCTGCATGTGACCACCACCCCCAGCGTGTCGTACGTGGTAGCGCAGGATGATTTTGACTGCGGCGTCATGATCTCCGCCAGCCACAACCCCTACACCGACAACGGCATCAAGCTCATCAACCGGCGCGGTGAAAAAATGGACGACGAGACCACCGAAAAGATCGAGGCCTACCTCGACGGAGACATGAAAAAGGCCGGTCTGACCACGCCCGACATCCCCTATGCCAAGGGGGCGGAACTCGGCGAGATCGTGGACTACGCCTCGGGGCGCAACCGCTATATCGGCTACCTCATCTCGCTGTCGCGCTATTCCTTCAAACCCTTCCGGGTGGGTCTGGACTGCGCCAACGGCAGCGCCTGGATGATCGCCCGCAACGTGTTTGAGGCGCTCGGCGCCAAGGTGTTCGCCATCAACGCCTCGCCCGACGGCCTGAACATCAACCGCGGCGCGGGCTCCACCCACATCGAGGCCCTGACGCGCCACGTGCGGGAAAACGGGCTTGACATCGGCTTTGCCTTTGACGGAGACGCCGACCGCTGCATTGCCGTCGACGAACACGGCGACGTGGTCAACGGCGACCACATCCTCTACGTGCTGGGCACGATCCTCAAGCAGAACGGGGAACTCACCAACAACACCGTGGTGACCACCGTCATGTCCAACCTGGGGCTTTACCGGGCGCTGACGGCGGCGGGCATCGACTACGTGCAGACGACGGTGGGCGACCGCTTCATCTACGAGAACATGGCGGCAACGGGCAACTGCATCGGCGGCGAGCAATCGGGCCACATCATTCTCGGCAAGTACGCCACCACGGGCGACGGGATCCTGACGGCCATCAAGGTCATGGAAGCGGTCATCGGCAGCAAACAGCCGCTCTCCAAACTGGCCGAGCCCGTCAAAATGCTGCCGCAGCTGACGGTCAGCGTGCGCGTGGCGGACAAAGCGGCCGTGCGCGGGAACGCGGCGGTGCAGGCGGCGCTGAAAAAAGCCGCAGAAACGCTCGGCGACAGCGGGCGCGTGCTGCTGCGCGAAAGCGGCACCGAGCCGGTCGTGCGCGTTATGGCCGAAGCGGAGACAGAGGCGGCGTGCCGGAGCATCGTAGACGGCGTCGCGGCCGTCATTCGCGCCGAGGGACTGGCGCAGGATTAAGGAGAACGATATGCAAAAAGAATGCGGTTTCAAAGCGTTGTTCGCTTACCCCGAACACTCGATCTGCTACGACTGGCTGGCGGGTTTCGACTACCCGTGGCAGGCCCTTGACGGCCTTGCCGACTTCATTCGCGAAACGGGCGCGGCGCTGCCGCGTGACGCTTTTCGCCAAGAGGGCGAGGACGTCTGGATCGCACGCGACGTAGACGTGCCGCCGACGGCGACGCTGACGGGGCCGCTGATCGTCTGCCCCGGGGCAAAGATACGGCCGGGCGCCTTTATCCGCGGCAGCGTGGTCGTGGGCGCGGGCGCGGTGGTCGGCAACTCGACGGAACTGAAAAACTGCGTGCTGTTCGACGGGGCTGAAGTGCCGCACTTCAACTACGTGGGCGACAGCATACTCGGCTATCGCGCGCATCTCGGCGCGGGCGCGGTGACGTCGAACATCAAAAGCGACCGCAAAAACGTGGTCGTGCGCGTGGGCGACGCCGCGATCGAAACGGGACGCCGCAAACTCGGCGCCATGATCGGCGACTATGCCGAGATCGGCTGCAACAGCGTACTCAACCCGGGCACCGTCGTCGGGCGGCATGCCGCGGTCTACCCGCTTTCGTCGGTGCGGGGCTACGTGCCGGCGGGCCACATCTACAAAACGGCCGGCAACGTGGTGAAAAAACGCGACGAATAAACAGCACCCCGCGCGCACAGGAACGGTTTGTGCGCGGACGTGAGAGGTAAAAGCCGTTCCCCGAAAATCAGGGTATTGATAGCGCCAGACCGCACCGCACGCGGTTGACGAGGTGAGGAGTGTTCGAAAATTCGGCGGGGACTCCTCCGGTCGGCAAAAAGGGCCGATCGTCAAAACGGGAGCAAAGACGCGGGTGACCGCGCAACAAAGGCCCGTTCTTTCTACTTATACCGAAAAGGCACGGCGACGTTCAAAAAAAGGAGCGTCGCGGGGCTTTTTTCGGCGTGGGAGAAAGAGGGAAACACTATGTGCGGTATCATCGGATACAGCGGCACCGCAAACGCGGTGCCGAAAATGATGAAGGGACTTTCCCTTCTGGAATACCGGGGCTACGACTCGGTGGGTCTGGCCGCCCAGGTGGGCGACGAGGTCAAGCTGGTCAAGTGTAAAGGGCGCATCGGCGTGCTGGAAGAAAAACTGCGCGACGCGCCCGTCGAGGGCAGTTCCTGCGCCATCGGGCACACGCGGTGGGCCACGCACGGCGCGCCGTCGGACGTCAACGCGCACCCGCACCGGGTCGGTGGGGTCACGCTGGTGCACAACGGCATCATCGAGAACTACAAGGCCCTGGCCGGGGCGCTGGAAGCGCAGGGCGTCGTTTTCGCCTCGCAGACGGATACCGAGGTGGCGGCGGCGCTGATCGACGCCTGCTACCGGCGTACGGGCGATCCCGTCGCGGCCATCCGGCAGGCGACGGCGCACATGCGCGGCGCCTATGCCTTCGGCATTCTGTTCGACGGACAGAAAGGCCGCATCTACGCGGTGCGGCGCGGCAGCCCGCTGATCTTGGCAAAAGGGCAGGACGGGTACTATATCGCCTCGGATATCACGGCGCTTTTGCCGTTCACGCGCGAGTACCACGCCATGGACGAGGGCGAGATCGTGTGCCTCTCCGGGCAAACGGCGACGTGCTACGACGAAAAAGGCGACACGTTCACGCCCGTTTTTCAAAAAACGACGCTGACGCCGGAGGCGGCGCAAAAGGGCGGCTACCCCCACTTTATGCTCAAAGAGATCTACGAACAGCCCCGCGCCGCGGCGGGCTGCGTCTCGCCCCGCGTGAATGCGGCGGGCCTGCCCGATTTTTCGGCGGACGGCGTGGACGCGGCGTTCCTCTCCGGCGTGCGGCAGGTGCATATCGTGGCCTGCGGCTCCGCGGTGCACGCGGGGTACCTCGGCGCGCGGTTCTTCGAGGATATCGCGGGCATACCCGCCTCGGTCTATATCGCGTCGGAATATCGTTACCATCCCCCGCTTTCGGGTGAAAAAACGCTCGTTCTCGTCATCTCGCAGAGCGGCGAAACGGCCGACACGCTGGCGGCGCTGCGCTACGCCAAAGAAAAGGGCCTGCCCACGCTGGCCGTCGTCAACGCGGTCGAGACCACCATCGCGCGGGAAGCCGACCGCCGCGTCTACACCTACGCCGGCCCCGAGATCGCCGTGGCCACCACCAAGGGTTACTGCACCCAGGTCGCCGCGCTGTGGGCGCTGGCCGCCGCCGCGGGGCTCGCGAACGGTCACGCCGACGCGGATACGGCGCGCGCCGTGGTCAAAGGGCTCGTCGAGGACGCGCCCGCCGCCATGAAAACGATGCTGGCGCAGCGCGACACGTTTGCCGCCGCGGCAAAGGGCCTGGCCGATCACGAGCACGTCTTTTATATCGGGCGCGGCGCGGACTACGCGCTTGCCATGGAGGCGGCCCTGAAACTCAAAGAGATCTCCTACGTGCATTGCGAGGCCTACGCCGCCGGCGAACTCAAGCACGGCACCATCTCTCTTATTGAGCCGGGCACGCCGGTGCTGGTGCTGGCCACCGACCCCGCTCTGTTTGAAAAAACGGAGAGCAACCTGCGCGAGGTGCGCAGCCGCGGCGCCTACGTCATCCTGCTGTGCCGCGAGGACGCCGCCGTGACCGCCGACGCGGCCGACCGGGTCATCCGTCTGCCGCAGACCTCGCCCGCCGCCACCCTGTTCGCGGCGCTCGTCGCGGTGCAGTGCATCGCCTACGAAACGGCGGTGTTCCTCGGCTGTGACGTCGATCGCCCCCGCAACCTCGCCAAATCCGTGACGGTGGAGTGATCCCGCGCCCCCG
>CAMZFG010000051.1 GCA_947306035.1 uncultured Clostridia bacterium
TCGCACAGGGTGTGCCACTCGGCCAGTTTGTGGTTTTTGCGCGCGTAGTACATGCCGATCAGGTTCTCGTAGTTCATCGTCACGGTGCGCATCTGGTTATACGACGAGGGCAGCAGTTGGATCATGTTGTGCCAGGCCTGCCTGTCCTCTTTGTTCTCAAGGAACTTCTGCCGCTCCGCTTCAAGATACGCCACGGTTTGGTCGAGCAGAGCAAGCCCGCCCGCGTCCAGCCGGTCGTGCGAAAAGTCGTCCCGTTCAAAGGCCTTTGCGTGGATCTTGTGCATGGTCGAGCAGGAGTTGGCCACCGTGCCGACCTTGTAGGTGTCGAACTCTTTCCACCAGTAAAGGGGCGCGGTGATATCGACCGACACGAAGATCTGCCGCAGGAACTTGCGGTGATCGCTGCCCGCGTGCGCCAGACGCCGGGCGAGATCGAGGTCGTTTGGGCCCATGACAAAGTTGCCCTGATCGTCGTAGGCGCTGTCCATACGCGCCCAACTGTTCAGGGGATTGCGCGCGCCGCGAATGGCGTTTTCAAAGTTCATCACGGCGGTCCGTTCCGTTTTTAACATGGCGTTTCTCCTTTCAATATGGCGTCGGCGGCCGACAAAATCGCGTCGGCGTCCACCGAGAAAGTCTGTTTGTAACTGTCGCCCTTCGCGGGCGTCAGGCGGCCGTCGCGGGTGGCCACGACGCGGACGGGTCTTGTTTCGCCCGCCGCAAAGAGCGCCGCCGACAGGTTCATGCCGAAGCCGCCGGCATAGATCTCCTCTTCGGCACACACAATGCCCTTGCCCGTCAGTTGCGGCCGTAAAACCGCCGCCAGGTCGGGGTAAGGTGTCAAAAATTCGCACAGCAAGACGCGCACGGGCGTGCCTATTTGCAAGAGGATCTCTGCTGCCTCGAGCGTCGTTTTGGCCATAGGCCCGTGGGTGACGAGGGTCAGTTGCGGCTCTTTGCCCGTATCATAAACGCGCACGCCGCCGAACGCCGCCCCGTCGTCGGGGTCTTTGTAAAATGCGGCGCGAACGGCCTCGCTCTCGCCGCCCGCGGGATAGCGAACGGCGGTGATCCCGCCGGCGCCGATCGACTGCCGCACGGCCTTTTGCAATCCGCGGAAGGTGACGGGCGCGAGGATGCGCACGCCCGGCACGCCGGAGAGCAGCGCCACGTCGTAAATGCCGTGGTGCGTGGTGCCGTCGCGCTCGCTGACGCCCGCCCGGTCAAGACAGAGCAAAAGGGGCAGTTGTTGTAAGGCCGCGTCGTGCAGCAGATTGTCGTAGGCGCGCTGGAAAAAGGTAGAGTAGAGGGCGACCACGGGCGTATAGCCCCCCGCGGCGAGCCCCGCCGCAAAGGTCAGGGCGTGCCCCTCGGCAATGCCCACGTCAAAGAAGCGGTCGGGATAGGCGGCGCGGAAGGGGTCAAGCCCCGTGCCGCGGCTCATGGCGGCGGTGATGGCCGCTATTTTTTCGTTATTTTGCGCCACGTCTACCAGCGTTTTGCCGAAAACGCCCGAAAACGTCTCGCCGCACGCGCACCCCGCGGGCGGCAGGGAGTGATAGCGGTCGGGCTCCTTTTCGGCGGGCTCGTACCCTTTGCCCTTGACCGTTTTGACGTGCAGCAGCACGGTCTGCCCCAGCGTTTTGACATAGGAAAGGCAGGCCAGCAGATCGTCAAGATCGTTGCCGTCCACCGGCCCCACGTAATGCAGGCCGAGGTGCTCGAACACCGTTTCGCGGTAAATGCTGTGCTTGACCCGCCGTTTGAAACGGCGCAGGATGCGATAGACGGGTCGGCCGATCAGCGGGATGTGCGTGAGCGTTGCCCGCGTCAGCCGCTTGGCACGCAGGTAGCTTTTGGAGGCGCGCAGGTGTGAAAAATGCCGCGCAAGCCGCCCCGTGTTGGGGGATATGGACATTTCGTTCTCGTTGAGGATCAGGATCAGGCGCCGGTCGGGCGGGCAGTTGTCAAGCCCCTCAAAGGCAAGCCCCCCCGTAAAAGCCCCGTCGCCGACGACCGCCACGGTATAGGCGTCGCTGCCCGCGAGGTGATCCGCCTCGGCAAGTCCCAACGCCGCCGAAACGGCCGTGGAACTGTGCCCCGCCCCGAAGGGGTCATAGGGGCTCTCGCTCCGTTTGGTAAAGCCG
The DNA here is from genome assembly GCA_947306035.1 of uncultured Clostridia bacterium. Lineage (GTDB taxonomy): Bacteria > Bacillota > Clostridia > Oscillospirales > CAG-272 > Firm-07. Next base: position 2,148 of record CAMZFG010000051.1, read on the forward strand.
CTCGTTCCGCCCGGCTCGCGCAGGTCGTCAAGGTCGCGGCCCGTCAGCAGTTTGTGTACGTAACTCTGGTGCCCCACGTCAAAGAGGATGTGGTCGTGCGGTGCCTGAAAAGTCAGGTGCAGCGCCAGGGTCAGTTCCACCACGCCGAGGTTGGAGGCGAGGTGTCCCCCGTGCTCCGTGACTTTCTCCACCAGATAGCCGCGTATCTCCTCTGCCAGCGCGGCATATTGTTCTTTCGGCAGCGCCCGCAGGTCGGCGGGGCCGCCGATGCCGCCCAGAAGCGGCCATTTTTGTTTGTCGATGATAGCAGCCGCCCCCTTTGGAAATGATCTTGAGCGGAAAACGAAGGGTCGTTCCCTTTTCTTTGTCCTATTGTACCATATCCGCCGCCGGATTGCAAGCCGTCAGGACTTTTTGCCCTCGGCTTCCTTTTCGCATTCGGCCACCGGCTTGTCGGTGTCAAAGTGCCCCTGCCGGATGTGTTCCATCTCGTGCTGCAGGGCGCGGTCGGCCGCCTCGCGCGTCAGCGAGGCGTTGATATAAATATTGTAGTCGCCGTTTTCGTCCACCACCGTCATGGCCGAGACCCCCGCGGGCAGCTCGATGATGCGCGTCAGAATGTCACCCATCCGGCCTTACCCTCTGTCCCGCAGGGCCTCGATGATGGCCACGGCTTTCTCCACGTCTTCGCGCGTGGCGCTCTTGGTCACGGAAAACAGCGTCCGCATTTCGGGGCGGTTGCGCAAAAGTTCCAAAATCTCGCCGAGTTCCGTATCCTCGGCGGCCGCGCCGTCGCCCGCCAGTTCCTCAACGCTGATGCCGAAGTAGTCGGCGATGCGCTTCATTTTATCATAGGAGAGCGTTTTGAGACGACCCATTTTCAGTTCGGTGGTGGTGCTTTTGGGAATGCCCGTTTCGGCGCACAAGCGCGCCGGCGTGATGCCGCGCTGCTCACATTGCCGCTTGATGTTGCTGTACAAGTCGCCCATTTTGTTTCTCTCCTTTTTGGTGCTTCTCACGATATTACAGAATTTTGTAAAATATGCTTGACAATTACTGTTTTCTGTACTATACTACAGATGCGATACAAAATTCAGTAAATCGCAGAGGTGTTAAGGATAGTATAGTACATTTTTCTGTACTTGTCAAGCACTTCTTTGCAGAAAGGAGAGATTTTTTTGGAACAGAACGAAAAAAAGGAACTCGGCGAGGCGGCGCGCCGCGCAGACGCGGTGCTGCGGGCGGTGGCGGAGGAACAAAAGAACGAGCAGAACCGCCGCAGAATGCTGCTGCACGCCCTGCTCGACGCGGTGCTGACCGAGGAGCGGGAGCGCCCCGGCCTGTCGCTGACGATACTCGACGGCGCGGCGTTCCTCTCGGTGCCGGGCGAAGAGGCGCCGCCCCAAAACGGCGGGCGCACGGCGGAAGAGTTGGCGCGGCTCCTGCTCGACTTTTGCCGTCTTGCCGGCGGCGCGGCCTGCCCGCCCGCATGCTGACGGTGGAGGCAGCCCATGAAGCCGCCGCGTCTTGACGCCGACACGTTCGCGCTGGTGGGCGCCCTTTGCCGGGGCTACGACGCGCGCGAGGCCGTTATACGGCGCGGGTGCGAAAAGAACGCCGACCGCGCGCTGCTGGCGCAATGTCTGTGGCTCAACGACCTGGTCGACCGCGGACTGTCGATCTGCCCGGACGGCGGCATGCGGGCGCAGATCAAGCGGGCGCTGTGCAAGGGGCAGGGCTTTGACACGGTGGGCGTGCCCCTTTGCGGCAAAAACCAGTTTTACCGTGAGAAAAACGCCGTGCGCCGCGAGATCGCCAGATTGATGCATCTGATCTGACGCGCAAAACGGCATCAGGGCTCCCCCGTGGGGGAGCCCCTTTTTTTATGGTCGTTCCTCGGCAGCCGGCCGCGGCAGGCACTCGCTTTCGTTGAACTCGGCGAGAAACACGGTGCGGCAGCGCACGTCGTCGAGGTGACAAGCCGCGGCGCGCAGGCCCGTGCGATAGCCGGAAAGCGCGGCGCAGCACACGAAAAAGACGCGCACCGCCACGCCGCAGAGAATGACCACCGGGTCGGCGTTCTGGCGCAGATCGGGATAAAAGAACGACTGCACCAGCACCGAGGCGACGCAGACCACGGGTTTTCTCGCCATGGCGCGCCGCAGGTAGGGCGAATTGCCGTAGAGAGCCGCCTCACCGCGTTCGCTGTCCCCGCCCGTCAGGATCAGGCCCGGCGAGAGAGGACGCACCGGAACGGGGCGCAATTTTGCCAGACATTTTGCCTGCTCCTTCGTCAACTGCCCCCGTCGCCGCGCGCGGCGGCGGGCTTTTTTCGAGGCGGCGCGCCACGTGCGTTCGTACGTCTCGCGATCGATGCCCGCGTCAAACAGGCGCGAGAGCGCCGCCTCCCACCGAGCCGTTGCCTCCCGCTCGGCCCATTCGCGGCAATATGCCCTGAAACGGGTCATGTTTTTGGCGTTTCGCACCCGGTCGCTCTCCTTTTTCCACTCCGCCAGCGTCGCCGCCGAAGCGGGTCGCTCCAACCCTTCCTGCCGCCCGTTCGGAACGAACAGGTAGTAAGCGAGCAGGGTGGAAAAGAGCGAGGCCAGCGTGGAGAAAAGGTAAGCGGGGGTAAAGGGGTTGCGCACGCCCGCGCTGACCAGCGGTACCAGCACCTGCAAAAGCAGCAGCACCGCCAGCGTCACCGCGCCGATGTGATCGCCCAGCATACGCCGCACGCGCCGCTCCCCCGCCTCGGCCGCCGCTACGCGGTCTTTCCAGTCATACTCCCGCACGGTCGGCCTCCCTGTCTGCCAGGCAGTAGAACACCGTGGCGACGAGCGACCCCAGCACCGCGTAGAACAGCACCGTCACGAGCGCGTGGATGTACTGCTCCGCGCCGTAGGCGACGACAAAGAGGAACAGCGCCGGCAAAAGGCCGCTTTTGGGCAGATGCAAGCGACGCGACAGCGTGCGCCACAGCGTCAGCACCGCCAGTACGGCAACGATCGAAAAGGCCGCCGCCGACAGACGCAGAACGGAGAGCGGCGAGCGGACGGCGTGATACGGGAACAGGCACAGCGCCGCCACGGCAGGCGGGCAGAAAGAACAGAGCGCCCCCGCGATCTCAAACAGCCAGATCCGCTTTTTCATGTTCGCCAAAACTCCTTTCGTCGCCTTCGGTCACGCCTTCCCCGCCGAGCGAGGCGAAATCGCCCGCGTCCTCTCCCGTCAAAGCCGCCGTCAGCGCCTCAAATCGCACCCGCGCGGCCTCGTCTGTGTCGGGCAGGGCCGACACGACCCGGCAAAGTTCCGCCGCCAGCAGCGACAAACTCCGTCGCGCCGCCGTCAGCGTTTTTGTCTGTTCGGCGGTCAGTCGCTCACCTGCGTCCAGCGCCGTCTTTGCCTGCTCCAAAGCCGCTCTCCCCTCCCGCAGATCGGCGAGGAGCGGCGCCGCGTCGTTCATAAAGCGGGCCATGGCGTCGGCGTTGGCGGCCAGCACGTTGTAGACCGAGCGGCTGTTGCCCGCGTCGTCAAAGTAAGTGCGGATATGCCGCAAAAGGCGCACCAGCACCGCCACGCCGCCCCATTTGGGAAAGGCCAGCCACACGGCCGCGGCCGCCACCGCGATATCCGAAAAGTGCGAAAGAAACAAGTTAAAGAACCATTCCGCGTTCCGCGCGGCTTCGCTCTCTTCTTGCCGCTCCGCGTCTTGCGCGGTGTCGTTTGACTGATCTTCGACGGCGACCGCTTGCTCTTTTGCCTGCTCCGCGTCCTGCGCGGCAGAAATGGGCAAGGCCAGACACAGGGCCAGCAGCACGGCCGTCAGAATGTGAAAAAACGTTTTCTTCATGCGTATCTCTCCTTTAATACAGTTTTGTCACGACGTCGGTCACGCCGCCGCTGCCGTCCCACGTTTTTTGGGAAGATCCGTAGAAAAACGTGAGCACGCCGCTTACCATCACGGCCACGCCCGCGCCGTACTCGGTGCTGACCGCCGCGTAGCGACCGTCGGCAAGACCCGAAAAAGTCTCCCCGGCGTTGTCGTAAGAGACGACGGCGGCGTCGGCCGTCAGCGCGGTCAGATACAGGTGCTCGTCCGCGCCGTTTTTGACGTAGAGGTCATGCTGCCAAAGGCCGCCGACCTGCGTGGCCGTGACGTTGTAGTCGCCCGCCGCCGCGTTCCACGTCCGCGAAACGACAAACCACGGCGCAAGGGCCGCCCGCAGTTTGTCGAACGTGGCAAGCGACACGTAGTTGCGCGGCAGATTGCGCACGGTATCCACGGCGTTGAGGGGGTACAAAACCGACCCCGTCAAGGGACTTGTGGTCGGCGTGGAGCCGTTTGCGGGCAGCAGTTCTTCCGTGCCGAAATCGTCTGCCTTGTAGGTAAGGTTCAAGTCGACGTCCGTTTCAACGGGCGTTGCCA
>CAMZFG010000052.1 GCA_947306035.1 uncultured Clostridia bacterium
TACGTCACCGATCCCCTGACGCTGACGCTGGTGCCTTTCGGCTGCACGGCGCTGCGCATCGCCTACTTCCCCCGGGCCGAAAAACAAAACGAACAAGAATAACATTTTGGAAGGTAATAGCATGTTTTCCGAACCAAAACTGAAAGCGTATTGCGAGAGCGCCCTGACGGCCGTCGGCGCTTCAAAAGAGGAAGCCAAGACCGTCGCCGACGTGCTGATCAACGCCGACGAACGCGGCGTCCATTCGCACGGTCTGGTGCGCGTGGAGGGCTACGTGCGCTGCCTGAAATCCGGCGGCGTCAAAGGTGACGCGAAGCACACTCTGGTCTCCGACGGCCCCTCTTACGCCCTGATCGACGCGGGCGGCTCGCTCGGTATTCCGGTGTCCGTCGAGGCGACGAAACTGGCGATTTGCAAAGCCAAAGAGAACGGCGTGGGCCTTGTCAACGTGCGGGGCAGCCACCACCACGGCGCCTGCGGTTACTACACCATCATGATGGCGCAAGAGGGATTGATCGGCCTTGCCATGTCCACCGGCGACATCATCATGGCGGCGGCCGGCACGGCCGAGGATTCCATCGGCAACAACCCCTTCTCCTACGCCGTTCCGGCGGGCGTTTACGGCAACATCTGCTACGACATCGCCATGAGCACCGTGGCCATGGGCAAAGTCGCCATGGCGGCCGACGAGGGCCGCTCCATCCCGCTCGGCTGGATGCTGGATAAGGACGGCAATCCCACCACGGACCCCAACGTTTATAAGACCGGCGGCACCATGGTGCCTTTCGGCGGCTACAAGGGCTCGGGCCTGGCCATGATGGTCGAGTCGCTGGCCGGGATCCTCTCCGGCGCCGCGCTCTTAAAAGACATTCACGCCTGGAACACCGACCCCGAGGGCAACGGCAACGTGGGCCACTGTTTTCTCGCCGTCAACCCGGCCATGATCAACCCCGGCTTCGACGTGGCAAAGCGCGCCGAGGAGATGATCGAACAGTTGAAAGCGCACCGCAAAGCCCCCGGCGTGGAAAAGATCTACTTCCCCGGTGAGATCGAACAGGAAAAATTGCAAAAATCCAAACAAAACGGGCTGGAACTGCCGCCGGCGACCGTACACGCGCTGGAGCGCACCGCCGCCATGGCGGGCGTGCCTTTCCGCCCGGAAGATATGGAGGGTTAAGACATGAGCAGACTGCTTGAACTGAAAGAAAAACTGAAAAACGTGCGCCCCACCCTCGGCACCACCGTCGTCAACGTGGCGTGGTCGGGCCTGGCACAGAAAACGGCGGCGTTCCCGTTTGATTTTCTGGTGCTGGACGAGGAGCACGGTACCCTCTCGGCGGAATCCGCCGAGGAGATCCTGCGCATCTGCCGCCTGTGCGATCTGCCTACCGTCGTCCGCATTCCCGACGCCGTGCCGAACCTGATCTCCAAAACGCTCGATATGGGCGCCGACGGCGTGATGATCCCGCGGGTCGAGAGCGTGGCGCAGGTGGAGACCGCCATTCGCTCCGCGCGCTATTTCCCGCGCGGCAGAAAAGGGTGCGGCGGGTTTTCCAATCTGCGCGCCGAGGATCAGGGCAGCGTCGCGACCTACAACGACAACCGCCTGATCTTCGTACAGATGGAGTCATACGAGGGGCTGGCCGTTCTGCCCGAGATCCTCGAAAAGTACCGCGACGAGATTGCCTGTGTGGTGATCGGCCCCTACGACTCCTCCATCATGGTCGGCACGCCGCTGGATATCGTGAGCCCCACGATGGTCAAGTACGTCCGCGACGTGTTCGACGTCTGCCGCCGCTTCGGCATGTCGTGCGGCAGTTTCGTCGACACCGCCGCCATGATCCCGCACTACCGCGATCTCGGCGCCAACGTCTATTGGACCGGCACGGAACTTTCGCTGCTGTGCGAAAGTTTTCAGAACCTCTGCGACACCTTCAAAAAAGAGACCGAATGACCGCGGCAGCGGCGCGTTTCGCGCCTTTAGCCGCCTTGACGGGACCCGGAGATCGCCTCCGGGTCTTTGTCTGTTTTCGCCGGACTTGACAGCCCGAAGAAAATGTGCTATAATATGGAAGATTACGGGACAGACGCGCTCATTCGCGCGCCCGCACAAGCGCGGTTTTTGGGGGCTTGCGCGCCCCCGCGGCCGCAAAAAGCGACAAAATACTTGCAAATACCGCACGCGTGTGTTATAATGGGCGAAGCGTTGCTTCGGCGCGTATCGTTCCGTCACACGGAAAAGCATGAAGAAAGCAGGATCAATCCATTATGAAAGTTGTCATATTGGCCGGTGGTTTCGGCACCCGTATCAGCGAAGAATCCCATCTCCGTCCCAAACCGATGGTCGAGATCGGCGGCATGCCCATTCTGTGGCATATCATGAAGTTTTACTCTTCCTACGGCTACAACGAGTTCGTCGTTTGCGCCGGCTATAAGCAGAACGTCATCAAAGAGTGGTTTTCCGATTATTATATCAATCACAGCGACGTCACCTTTGACTTTACCACCCGCGAAAAGATCACGGTGCACAACAACCTGTCCGACCCGTGGCGCGTGACCGTGGTGGATACCGGTCTCAACACCATGACCGGCGGCCGCATCAAGCAGGTGGGGCGCTACATCGGCAGCGAGCCGTTCTTCCTCACCTACGGCGACGGCCTTTCCAACGTCGACATCGCCAAAGAGGTCGAATTCCACAAGGCGCACGGCAAACTGGCGACCATGGTGGCCGTGCATCCCGATTCCCGTTTCGGCGTGCTGGATATGCAAAAGAACCAGGTCGTGGCGTTTCGTGAAAAGAGCGAGGCCGACGTGGGCTGGATCAACGGCGGTTTCATGATCCTCGATCCCAAAGTGCTGGATTACATCGAGGGCGACGCCACCGTGTTTGAAAAAGCGCCGCTTGAAAAGCTGTGCGAGGACGGCGAACTGATGGCCTTCCGTCACCGCGGCTTCTGGCAGTGCATGGACACCATGCGCGACAAAGAAAAACTCGAGGCCCTCTGGGCGTCCAAGAAAGCGCCGTGGAAGCGCTGGGAGGACTGATGGACTGCCTCGGCTTTTACCCCGAATATTATCGCGGCAAGCGCGTCTTTGTGACCGGCCACACCGGTTTCAAGGGCGCGTGGCTTTGCCGCATTTTGAAGAACGCCGGTGCGATCGTCACCGGATACGCCAAAGAACCGCCCACAGACCCGAACCTGTTCGGACTGGCGGACACAAAGAGCGGCATGCGCTCCGTGATCGGCGATATCCGTGACTTTGACCGGCTTTCTGCCGCATTTGAGGCCTGTGACCCCGAGATCGTGCTGCACCTGGCGGCGCAGCCTATCGTGCGCGAGAGCTACCGCACGCCCCGCGAGACGTACGAGACCAACGTCATGGGCACGGTCAACCTGCTCGAATGCGTCAGAAAGAGCGGGCGCGTGCGCTCCGTTCTCAACGTCACCACCGACAAGGTCTACCTCAACCGGGAGTGGGAGCGCGGCTATCACGAAGAGGATCCGCTCGACGGCTTCGACCCCTATTCCAACAGCAAATCCTGCTCCGAACTGGTGACGCACAGCTATAAAAACTCGTTCTTTGCGGACGGCAAAACGGCCGTTTCCACCGCGCGCGCGGGCAACGTCATCGGCGGCGGCGATTTCGCCCCCGACCGCATCATTCCCGACTGCGTGCGCGCCGCGCTGGCGGGCGAGGACATGGTGGTGCGCAACCCCTGGTCCGTGCGCCCCTATCAGCACGTGCTGGAACCGCTGTTCGCCTACCTGATGATCGCCGCGGAGCAAACGCGCGACGGCGCTCTGGCCGGCTGGTACAACGTCGGCCCCGACGACCGCGACTGCCTGACCACGGGAGCGCTGGTCGATCTGTTCACCGCCGCCTGGGGCGGCGGCATGACCCGCGTGACCCGGCCCGACGGCGGCCCGCACGAGGCCAACTTCTTAAAGCTGGACTGCGCCAAACTCAAACGCACGTTCGGCTGGCGCCCCACCTGGGACATCGCCGCCGCCGTGGAGAAAACGGTGGAGTGGACGCGCGCCTACGCCGGGGGCGCTGACCTCGGCGCCGTGATGGATCGGCAGATCGAAGCGTTCCTGACCGCCGCCGCCGACTGACGGCCGGCATTCAAATATTGCACCTATCGGAGATTTTTTGTTATGCATTTTGATGGTAAAAACGAAACCGAAGCCAGAGCCGAGATCCTCTCGCTCGTCCGCGAATACTGCGACGCGTATCACACCAAAAAACCGTGGAAAGAGGGCGACCGCATCTCGTACGCCTCCCGCGTCTACGACCACGACGAAATGGTCAACCTGGTCGACAGTTCGCTTGAGTTCTGGCTGACTTCCGGCCGCTATACCGAACGGTTTGAAAAAGAGTTCGCCGCCTATCTCGGCGTGCGTTTCTGCAATCTGGTCAACTCCGGCTCTTCCGCCAACCTGCTGGCGTTCATGACCCTGACCTCTCCCCTGCTCGGCGAGCGCGCCGTGCGCCGGGGCGACGAGATCATCACGGTGGCGGCGGGCTTTCCCACCACCGTCACGCCCATGCTGCAGTTCGGGGCGGTGCCCGTGTTTCTCGACGTCACCATTCCCCAGTACAACATTGACGTGACGCAGCTTGAAAAGGCCCTTTCCGACAAGACCCGCGCCGTCATGATCGCCCACACGCTCGGCAACCCCTTCGATCTGACCGCCGTCAAGGCGTTCTGCGACAAGCACGGGCTTTGGCTGATCGAGGACAACTGCGACGCGCTCGGCTCGGAGTACACCATAGGCGGCGAAACGCGCCTGACCGGCACGATCGGCGACATCGGCACCAGCAGTTTCTATCCCCCGCACCACATGACCATGGGCGAGGGCGGCGCCGTTTATACCAACGATCCGCTGCTGTTCAAGATCTCCCGCTCCATGCGCGACTGGGGCCGCGACTGCGTCTGCCCCTCCGGCCGTGACGGCGTGTGCGGGCATCGGTTCGACCGGCAGTTCGGCGAACTGCCCTTCGGCTACGACCACAAATACGTCTACTCTCATTTCGGCTACAACCTCAAAGCCACCGATATGCAGGCGGCCGTCGGCTGCGCGCAGCTGCAGAAATTCCCCGGCTTCGTCGCGCGCCGCCGCCACAATTTTGCGCGGCTGAAAGCGGCGCTGCTGCCCGTGGCCGACAAACTGATCCTGCCCGAGGCCTGCCCCGGCTCCAACCCCTCCTGGTTCGGATTTCTGATGACCTGCCGCGAGGGCGTGGAACGGGAAAAAGTCGTTTCCCATATCGAGAGCCGCGGCGTGCAGACCCGCATGCTCTTCTCCGGCAACATCGTCAAGCACCCCTGCTTTGACGAAATGCGCAAAAGCGGCCGGGGCTATCGCGTGGTGGGTGATCTTTCGGTCACCGATACCATCATGACCCGCACGTTCTGGGTGGGCTTGTATCCCGGCATGACCGACGACATGATCGACTATATGGCAAAGGTCATCACCGAGGCCGTGCAATGAAACCGATCGCGGCCCTGAAAAAATACAAGTCTCAACTGGGCGACTCGCTGTGGAGCATCTGCGGTCTCGTGCTGATGAACGCCATTGCGCAGATCGCCCTGTATCCCTTTTTAGCCAAACAACTGGGCGAGGCGGGATACGGCGAGATGCAGTACCTGCTGGCCTATATCAATATCGTCACCGTTTCGGTGGGCATCGCGGCCAATCTGGCGCGCATGACGGCGCCGACCGAAGAGCGCATGCAGTACAACGGGAACTACAACGTGTTCCTGCTGCTGGTGGCGCTGCTCGGCGTGCCCGGCGCGCTGCTGATCCGGCGCTTTTCCGGGGTATATATGGATATACCCACCACCGTTTGCTACTACGGCCTGTTCGTGGCCATGCTGTTCCGCTACTACGCCGACGTGGCCTATAAACTGACGCTCAACTACCGGCTTTACTTCGTCTATTACGGCCTGATCGGCGCGGGCTACGTGGGCGGCGTCTTTCTGTTCCGCGCCACGGGGATCTGGCCGCTGGCCATTCTGCCCGGCGAGGCGCTCGGCGTGCTGTTCGCCTACACCGTGGGCCCCACGCTGCGCAAACGCCCCTTTGCCTTCTCGCCCGCGTGGAAGCACGCCTGGCGCGCCATTCTGATCCTCTGCGTTTCGGAGGGCATTCCCAACGTCATTCTCAACGCCGACCGCCTGCTGCTCAAATGGCTGGTGGGCGCCTCGGCCGTCACCATCTACTATCTGGCAACGCTGGTCGGCAAGACCATGTCGCTGGTCAGCACGCCCCTGAACGGCGTTCTGATCGGCTATCTCGCCCGCTATGAGGGGCGGCTGACCCGCCGCATCATGCGCGTGGTGCTGTTCGGCTCCCTCGCGGTCATCGTGCTGGCCACCGGCGTGTGCGTGGGCGGCGGATACGTGGTGCTGCTCTGGCTTTATCCGGAGGAACTCGAGGCGGTGCGCCCCTATCTGTTCCTCGGCAGTCTGGCGCAGGTGTTCTTTTTTGTGACCAACATCGTCGCCACCGTGCTCATCCGCTTTGCCAAAAAGATCTATCAGGTCTTTATCAA
>CAMZFG010000053.1 GCA_947306035.1 uncultured Clostridia bacterium
CGGCGGAAAACTGTCGGCAAAATCGGTGGCGAGTTTGTCGCACCGCTCGTTGTAGGGGTGGCCGGCGTGGCCCTTGACCCACACGAACGTGACGCGATGCTTTTGCAGCAGGTCAAGCAGTTTTTCCCACAGGTCGGGGTTCAGGGCTTTGGCGCGGTCGGCTTTGCGCCAGCCGTTCTGCCGCCAGCTCTCGGCCCAGCCGTTGTTCACGGCCTCGGTCACGTAGCGCGAGTCGCTGGTCACCGTCACCTCGCACGGCTCTTTGAGGGCTTCGAGCGCCGCGATGACGGCGGAGAGTTCCATGCGGTTGTTGGTGGTCAGGGGCTCGCCGCCGGAAAGCTCTTTTTCCCGCTTGCCATAGACCAGTATCGCGCCGAACCCGCCCCGCCCCGGGTTGCCCCGGCAGGCGCCGTCGGTATAGACGTCTACGTGTTTCATGCCGTCGCTCCTTTGCTTTTTTCGCTTTTATTATAGGGGCGCGGCGCCTGCTTGTCAAGCGGTTTTCACCGCAAATATTGCCCTTATGCGCGATCGGCACGGATCTGTGCACGTGCGCGCACGCGCGGCGCTCGCGCGTTTGAGCAAAATGACAGAATAAGGGCTCTTTTTTTGGTGAAAATCGCGAAATTGAAAAAAGCCGCCTTTCGGCGCTTGACTTTTCTGCGGGAATTGCTTATAATGTATTTGTAAAAATGTAACGCTTTGATTGAAATTTGTTCACATTCGGGCGCTGCATTGCACGCACACGGGCGACCGTGTGTAATTCACATAAAGGAGAAGAAACATGAAAAGAAATCTTCGCGTCATTCTTCTGCTCGCGCTGGTCGTGCTCATGATCGGCGTCACCGCGCTGGTGGCGTCCGCTACGGAGCCCGCAGATGACGAGTACTTTGAGGTGCTGGATGCGACCGGTGCGCACGTCAGTTACCAAAAGACCCCGGCCAACGCCGTTGCGGCGGTGACGGCCGACGGCTACACGCTCAAACTGCTCAAAGACCTCGATATGTCGGCAGCGACCGCGTGCGCCAAGGACTTCACCTACACCATTGACGGTGGCGGTCACACCATCACCTACAAGAACATGAGCAATCCGGCTCGCGTCAACAGTTTTGCCATTACCAAAGGCCGGATCACGATGAAGAACTTTACCATCAAATCGGAAGCCCCGAACATCAAGAACCTGATCCTCTTCAACGCGCCCGCGCCCGCCTCTCTTACTCTTGAGAACATGACGCTGGAAGGCGGCGGCACGCAGATCACGTATCAGAACAGCGGCAACATCACCTTCAAGGGCACGGGTAACGTCGTCGGCAAGAACAACGACCCGACGGCCACCTACGCCATCTCCCTGAAGAACGCTTCCGCCCCCGGCAAACTGCTGATCGAAGGCGGTCAGTTCCTTGCGAGAAGCCCGCTGTTCGAGGCGGCCGGCGCCGCCATCGAGATCCGGGGCGGCACGTTCAGCAACGCCTCCGGCTCCACGATGTTCTTGATGCAGGACGACAACTTCGTCTCCGCTATCAAGATCACGGACGGTTCGTTCACGCTGAGCGCCGGCGGTTCGTTCTTCCTCTATTCCGGCAAGGGCGACAGCGTCGGCTTTGCCGACAACGACAACGCGCTGATCAACATCAGCGGCGGTACGTTCATACACTACGGCTCCGGCCACCTGTTCAGCATCACCGCGTCCGCCATTACCAATAAATCGGCCAACGGCGGCACGATGTCCACCGCGGGCAATCCCGTTATCAAGATCAGCGCCGGCGGCACCGCGGAAGCAACGCGTTTGATGCGAGGCGCAACCGAGGACGATGAGCCCGTCGCAACTACCGTAACGGTCCAGACGCCTTACTTTGACGGTTGGCCCGACGAAAACCTGTGGGAGCCCGGCAGATGGGGCAAGTCTCAGGTCGGTAAAGGCATCGGCACGTACGACGCCGACGTTTTCTACATCAACAACAGCAGCGTGCGTCTGAACATTGCGGGCGGCACCTATATCGGTTCTCCTTATACTTACGCTCTGCTGGAGGTCGCCAACGCGGCGGCCCCGGCTGAGATTAATATTTCGGGCGGTTCGTTCATGGGCGCCCGCGCCTGGATCCGCGCCTGGAACGCTTCCGTGTGGAACATCAGCGGCACCTGCGAATTCAGCAAACCCGCGCCGATGACCTACGTGCTGGACGGCGCCGTATATGATACGGGCATGATGGAAGTGACGCCCATCGCGCTGCATCCCTCTTCCGGCCGTACCTTTACGCTGGACGCCACGGCCGAAGGCAAAGAATACGTACTCGCCGTTGATGAAAACGGCGATCCCATTTACAAAACGAACTCCAAGGGTGAACAGATCCAAAGACGCGATTCGCTCAGCGACGGCACCGTGATCGGTTACAGCCGCGCCACAGCAGGCCGGCTCAACATCACGGGCGGCACCTTCAACATCGTGAAGGGCGAGAGCACCTGCTGGATCAGCGCCGCCGGCGCCGACGTCAACATCAGCGGCGGTACGTTCAATATCGGCAGCCGCGGCATTCAGATGAGCAACGACGACATGATCTCGTACGTCTACATCAGCGGCGGTACGTTCAACGGTTCCGGCAACTTCCAGATAATCTATTACAGCGGTTCCAACAATCACAAATACTCCTACGATTACGATACGAAGACCGGCACCACCACCTACGGCACCAAATACGCGCAGCGCGGTCTGGTCGAGATCAGCGGCGGTACGTTCAACACCACCGAAAAATGCACGGCGATCTGGTACGAGAGCCGTCACCAGAAACGCCCCACCGTTGAGGGTAAGTTCGACAGTTACATCAAAGTGACCGGCGGCACCTTCCACAGCGACGGCATTTACCTGATCTACCTGCCCAGCGCCATGTCGGGCGACCTGCTGATCACCGACGGTACCTTTGATGGCACCGCTTCCCGTCTGGTCTCGCTGTCCGGCTACAAAGGCCAGTTCCACATTCAGGGCGGCACTTTCCGTCTCAGCGCCCTGGGCGAGGGCAAGGCCGTTGGCCCGACCGACGCGCTCATTTACATCAAAACCTCTTCGATCAACCCCGTTCTGAACATTGAGGGCGGCACGTTCATCAACGAGCGCGAAGGCGCCGACCGCTTGATCCTGTTCGATTCCAGAACCGCTACCTTGAACCTGGTCGGCGGCAAGTTCATGACCCGCGCCACGCTGAAGAACTTCCTGGAGCGCAACATGAACCACGGCAATATGCCTGTCAACGCAGACCTCGCCGTCAAAGAGACGATCGAGGGTGTTGAATACACCGTGACCAACGTCTACGCGCCGTCGAGCCCCTACGCGCCCACGATGGATGCCGACGTGACCATTCGTCTCAACCAGGAGACGCCCGGTATCCGCTTCACCTCTTACTTCAGCGCGGAAAAGAAAGCCGCTCTGCATGATGCCGGCGCCACCGAACTCTCCTTCGGTACGCTGATCGTGCCGCGCGAGTATCTGCTGCAGCTCACCGCGTTCGACGACGTGCACGGCGCGCTCAAAGCGATCGCCGCTTCGGCGGGCGTGGCCGAGAGCAAAGTCTTTGCCGACGTGGTCGCATCCGCCGGCAAGACGGAAGACCTCGACGGCAACGTCACCTTCCGCGCCGCGCTGGTCAACATCAGCGACGTCAACAAGGGCTACGGCGCCATCTCCTACGTCAAAGCCAAGATCGGCGGTCAGGACGTGTACTACTACTCCGGCCTCAACACCGCTTCGAACATCTCCACGCTGAAAGTCGTGGTGCTGCGCGAACTGCTTGACATCAGCGACAAACCGGAAGAGGTCGCGCACCAGTACGTTTACAAGTACGGCTCCATCAACGATGACGGCTACAGCCGCTTCACGCAGGCGGAGCAGAACTTCATGCGTCGTCTGGTCGCCGGCAAATAAGCCGCGATCCGCTTGCGGCGGGGAATTTTCCCCGCCGCTTTTTTATATAAAAAAACGCGTCTGCCCTTGACAAACGGGGCAGAGCGCGCTACAATGATCGTAACCGCATATACTTTCGGGGGTGCTGCCACACGGCGGCTGAGACGGGCCCTGCCCGAACCCTTTAACCTGATACGGATAATGCCGGCGTAGGGAGAAACACCAAAGCATCGTTTGCCGCCAGGTTTGTGCGGCAAATTTTTTTTGGGAGGTTTTGTTATGCAAAACACGGAAATGTCCAAAACCCGGCGCCTGGTCGAATGCGCCATTCTGGTGGCCATGGCCACCGTGCTGTCGGTCTTCAAACTGGCCGAACTGCCGTACGGCGGTTCCGTCACCATGGCCTCGATGCTGCCGCTGATCATCATCGCCTATCGCCACGGCCCCGTGTGGGGTTTCGGCGCGGGCCTTTCGTTCGGCGTGATCCAGCAGCTTTTGGGGCTGAAGAACCTTTCCTATTTCACCTCGTGGCAGTCGATCGTGGCCATCATCTTTCTTGACTACCTGCTGGCGTTCGCCACGCCCGCGCTGGCCGGATTTTTCCGCCGTACCAAAGTGCAGTACGTCGGCATGACCACGGGCGCCCTGGTCGCGTGCCTGGCGCGTTACGCCTTTCACGTCATTTCCGGCGCCACGGTGTGGGCGGGCCTCTCCATTCCCACACAGGCGGCGCTCGGCTATTCCTTTATTTATAACGCCACCTACATGGTGCCGGAGACCATCGTGCTGGTGCTGGTGAGTTGGTACCTCGCTTCGCTGATCGATTTTCGCAAAACCATGCCGACGCGCCTTGCCGCCGAGGAACGCCGCAGCATCGGCGCGCACGTGATCGTGGCGCAGCTGTTGATCGTGGCGGCTCTGGTCGTCGACACGGCCCTGGTGTTTGCCCACCTGCAGGACCCGGAGACGGGCACGTTCGCCGTGACGTATCTGACCGCGGGCAAATTCGTCGGGAGTTGGCGGCTGACGGCCGTCATCATCACGGCGGTCGCGCTCGTGACGGCGGTCGTGCTGCTGCTCGCCCGTCCCGACGCCAAAAAAGAGACCGCGCCGAAGAGCGGGGAAGAAGAAAGCAAAACGAAAGACGAGAACGACTGACGCGGCTTGACAGTCGCGCGCGCGTGTGATAAAATGGTAGGGTAAGAAAGGGAGGTGATGACCCGTGAAAGTCGGATTTGTGTCGCTCGGCTGTTCCAAAAATCAGTTGGATACCGAAGTCATGCTGCACGAACTGCTGGCGGCGGGATACGAGATCACGCCGGATGAGACCGAGGCCGACGTGGTGGTCATCAACACCTGCGCCTTTATTGAGAGCGCCAAAAAAGAGGCCATCGACAACATTCTCGACATCGCGTGGCTGAAAAAGCACAAGGACTTGAAGGCCATCGTCGTCACGGGGTGTCTGGTCGAGCGTTACCGCGAAGAGGTGCTGACCGAACTGCCCGAGGTCGACGCGATCCTCGGCGTGGGCAGCATTCACAACATCGCCGAGGCGGTGAGTGAGGCGCTGGCCTGTGCCAAAGACAAAAAACGCAAAAAATACGCCTCGTTCGAGGATAAGAACACCGTGCGTCTCGGCGGCGACCGCGTGCTGACCACGCCGGAGTTTTACTCCTATCTGAAGATCGCCGAGGGCTGCGACAACCGCTGCACCTACTGCGCCATTCCGTCCATTCGCGGGCGTTTTCGCAGCCGCCCCATGGAAGATCTCGTGGCCGAGGCCAAAGATCTTGCATCGCTCGGCGTCAGGGAACTGAATATCATCGCGCAGGACATCACGCGCTACGGGCAGGACCTGTACGGCGGCTATCGCCTGCCGGAACTGCTGACGCGCCTGACGGCAGAGACGGATATACCGTGGCTGCGCCTCTTGTATTGCTACCCCGACAAGATCACCGACGAACTGCTCGCCGTACTGGCGAACAACGAGCGCGTGCTGCCCTATATCGACCTGCCGCTGCAGCATATTTCCGACCCCGTTCTGCGGGCAATGAACCGCCACGGGGACAGCGCGACCATTCGCGCGGTCGTGAAAAAACTGCGCGGCGCGGTGCCGGGCCTGACGCTGCGCACCACCTTTATCGTGGGCTTTCCCGGCGAAACGGAGGCCGATTTTGAGGCGCTGTGCCGCTTCGTCGAGGAAACGCGCTTCGAGCGTATGGGCGTGTTCACCTACTCGGCAGAGGAGGGAACGCCGGCCGCCGCCATGCCGGGGCAGATCGACGAGCAGACCAAGCAGGATCGCCTTGATATTTTAATGAAACTGCAAATGGGCATCACCGCCGCGCAGAACGAGAAAAAGATCGGCTCGACGGTGCGGGTGCTGGTCGAGGATTACGACCCCGTCAGCGAGGCGCATTTCGGCCGCAGCGCGGCGGACGCGCCGGATATCGACGGCAAGATCTATTTCAAATCGGAAAAACGCGTGGCGCCCGGCTCCTTTGTCGACGTCAAGGTGCGTCGGGTGGTGGACTACGATCTCTACGGCCACCTGGTGACAAAAAAGTGAGGTAACGGTATGAGTAAAATGAACCTTCCCAATAAGTTGACCCTGCTTCGCCTGTGCCTGGTGCCGGTCAACATGGCC
>CAMZFG010000054.1 GCA_947306035.1 uncultured Clostridia bacterium
TGTGGAAGCGCACCGACTACACCTGGCCCTGCACCTGGTTCGCGCCGCGCTGCGACGGCCGCGAGGGCAGTCCCTTCAAGACCGCCTATGAGGTGATGAACCGCTGGGGCGCCAACCACGGCGCGATCAGTTACGGCCATATCGGCGCCGATCTGATCACGCTCTGCGCCATGCTGCGCATTCCCGTGGCCATGCACAACGTGCCGACCGAAAAGATCTTCCGTCCCGCCGTGTGGAACCTGTTCGGCAGCGACCCCGAGGGGCAGGATTACCGTGCCTGCGCCGCCTTTGGCCCGCGTTTCAAAAAATGAAGACCGGAACGTATCTGGCCATGCCGCTGGTCAGGCAGGGCGACGCGGTGCGTTTTGAAGAAGAGCGCCGCACCCTGACGCCGCCCGCAGACGGTGAGGTGACGGTGCACGTCAAAAACGTCGGCGTCTGCGGCAGCGACGTCGGCCGTTGGCAGGGCGGCGCCTATCACTATCCCATCGTCATCGGGCACGAGTTTTCGGGTGAGGTCGCCTTTGACCCCGCTGGCAGTTGGACGGGCAGGCGCGTCGTCGTCTTTCCCATTCTGCCGTGCCGTGCCTGCGAGGCCTGCCGGCAGGAACTATACGCCATGTGCGCGCACTACGACTACTACGGCTCGCGTCGCGACGGCGCGTTTCAGGAATATCTGAACGTCAGACGCGAGAACCTGATACAGATACCGGACGGCGTTTCGTTTGAGGCCGCCGCCCTGTGCGAGCCCGCCGCCGTGGCGCTGAACGGACTGAAAAAAGCGGGGGATCTCACGGGCAAAAGCGTTGGCGTGTACGGCGCGGGCACCATCGGCATTCTCGCCGTCAAGATCGCGCAGATCCTCGGCGCCTCTGCCGTCTTTTGCTCCGAACCGGACGCCGCCAAACTGGCCTTTGCCGTCTCCTGCGGCGCAAGGCCCCTGACCGACGGCGACAGCCCCGACGTCTACATCGACTGCTGCGGCGCCGCCGCGGCGCTGAACGCTCTGCTGCTGCGCGCCCGGGCGCGGGCGAAGATCGTGCTGCTCGGCAACGCCGCGCGCGACGTGGTCATCGGTCAAAAGGCCTATTCGCAGATCTTACGCAGGGAACTGACGCTGACGGGCACCTGGAACTCCCGCGTCGGCAAAAACGACGACTGGCGCGAGGTGCTGTCGTATCTCGCCGACGGGCGGCTCGATCTTTCGGCCGTCATCACGCACCGCTTTTCGCTCCGTGACGCGGAAAAAGCCCTTGAAACGCTTGCCTCGCACAAGGAATTCTGCGAAAAAGTCATGCTTTCGACAGAGGTGGACTGAAATGAAAAAAATGCTGATGCCTTCCATGATGTGCGTGGATATCCTGCGCCTGCGCGAACACCTCGATCTCTTTGAAAAGGTCGGCGTTGACGCGCTGCATATCGACGTTATGGACGGTCATTTCGTTCCGAATTTGCAGCTCGGCGTCGATTACTGCCGCTATCTGGCAAGCGCCACCGATCTGCCGCTCGACTATCACTTTATGGTCGAGGAACCGGAAAAGATCATTCCGTGGTTTCCCATCCGAAAAGGCGATCTGGTCTCGCTGCACGTCGAGGGCACCGGACACGTTTGCCGGGCGCTGGACGCCGTGGTCAAAAAGGGCGCCGTGCCCATGGTCGCCCTCAATCCCGGCACGC
This sequence comes from uncultured Clostridia bacterium, assembly GCA_947306035.1. Taxonomy (GTDB): domain Bacteria; phylum Bacillota; class Clostridia; order Oscillospirales; family CAG-272; genus Firm-07. The sequence continues at coordinate 1,678 of CAMZFG010000054.1, forward strand.
CGCTTTCGGTCTTGGACGAGTTGTACGACATGATCCGCGGCGTGCTTCTGATGACCGTCAATCCTGGTTATGCCGGACAGACCATGATCGAAAGCACGCTCGGCAAGATCGAGCGCCTGCACGCCATTCTGGCAGAAAAAGGCCGCACGGACATCGGCATTGAGGTTGACGGGCAGGTCGGCAAGAATTTTGCCCGCATGCTGCGTGCCGGCGCGGGCCTGTTCGTGCTCGGCAGTTCCGACTATCTCGACACCGACGATCTCGATCTTCTGGCCGCCCGCACGGCCGGATACCGCCGCCTGCTCGAAGCAGAGGCATAAAGGAGGAAAACGCCATGTTTTACGACGTTCATCAGGGCGCGTTCGATCTCTGCCGCCTGACAAACGCGAAAAGCCGTTCCGTGTCGCCCGAAAATCCGACGGGCGAAAAGGGAAAGGGCGGCATGTCAAAAGACGGCGTCAGCGCCTGCTGCGCCGGCGGACTGGGGCAGGGTTGGAAGATCAATCCCTACGTGGTCATTCCCGCAAAGGGCACGGTGACCATGGCGGATATCGAGGGCCCCGGCATGATCAAACAGATCTGGATGACGGACAACGCCAAACGCAGCCGCTCGCTGATCTTTCGCATATACTGGGAAAACAGCGACAGACCCTCGGTCGAGGTGCCGATCGGCGATTTCTTTGCGGCGGCGGAATATATCACGCACCAGCAGCTGACCTCCATGATGGTGTGCGTCAACCCCAAACGGGCCTTCAACTGCTACTGGGAAATGCCGTTTTACCGTCATTGCAAAGTGACTATGGAAAACATTTCCACAGAACCCGTCACGCTGTATTATCAGATCAACTATATCGAGGCACAGCTGCCCGAAGGGCTCGGCTATTTTCACGCGCAGTTCCGGCGCGTCAATCCGCTGCCCTATAAAGAGGTCTGCACCATTCTCGACAACGTGCGCGGCAAAGGGCAGTACGTCGGCACCTACCTCTTCTGGGGCGTTCACAACCGCGGCTGGTGGGGCGAAGGGGAGATCAAGTTCTACCTCGACGGCGACACCGATTTTCCGACCATTTGCGGCACCGGCACAGAGGATTATTTCTGCGGCTCGTGGAACTTTGACATCGGCGGCGCCTACCGCGAATACTGCACGCCCTACGCGGGACTGGCGCGCGTCATACGCCCCGACGGGCTGTATGAATCGCAAACGCGCTTCAGTATGTACCGCTGGCACGTGCCGGATCCCGTCTATTTCGAAGAGAACATCCGCGTGACCATTCAGGCGCTCGGGTGGCGCCCCGGCGACGAGCAAAGTCTGCCGCGCAGCCGCTATCTGCCCCTGCAGGACGATATCTCCTCGGTGGCGTTCTTCTATCTCGACCGCGTCTGCGACACGCCCCCGACGCTGCCGTGCCCCGACGATCTTGAGATCAACTGAAACGAAAAGGGCTCCGAAAATTTCGGAGCCCTTGTTTTATTGCGGTTTTTCGGCAGGCGCGAGCAGGTGCAGGGCGTCGTAGACGCTTTTGACCGCCACCAACTCGATATCGGCTTTGATAGGCCTCTTTTCAAGGTTGCGCCACGGCACGACCGCCCGGCGAAAGCCGAGACGCGCCGCCTCTTTGACGCGGTATTCCAGCCCCGAAACGGCGCGGCACTCGCCGGAAAGCCCCAACTCGCCGATGGCGATGACGTCGTCCGGCACGCTGCGATCCGTCAGGGAAGAGATCAGGGCCAGCGCCGCCGCCATATCGGTAGCGGGCTCGTCAAGGCGCAGACCGCCGATGACGTTGAGATAAACGTCGTTGGCCGAAAAGCGCAGGCCGAGGCGCTTTTCAAGCACGGCCAGTATCAGGCAAAGCCGATTGTAATCGATGCCGTTGGAAGTGCGGCGCGGCGCGGGGAAGACGGTGGATGAGACCAGCGCCTGTACCTCGGCGATCAGCGGCCGCGTGCCCTCCATGGTGCATACGGCGCAGTTGCCGGGCGTTTGCTTGGGGCGACCCGCCAACAGCATTTCGGAAGGGTTGGCCACCTCGCGCAGCCCTTCGTCGGTCATCTCGAACACGCCGATCTCGTTGGTCGAGCCGTAGCGGTTCTTGATGGCGCGTATGATGCGGTAGGTCTGCTGCCGCTCGCCCTCGAAATACAGCACCGCGTCGACCATGTGCTCCAGCAGTTTGGGGCCTGCGATGGTGCCTTCCTTGTTGACGTGGCCGACCAGTATGACCGAAATATTGTCCGTTTTCGCCTTGTTGATAAAGGCCAGCGCCGTTTCACGCACCTGCGTGGTCGCGCCCGGCGTAGAGGCGATATTTTCGCTGTAAACGGTCTGTATGGAGTCGACGATGACCACGTCGGGCTTGACGCTGTCGATCTCGGTCAGGATCTTTTCGATCAGCGTTTCGGTCAGCACAAACAGGTTCTTGCCCATCACGCCGAGCCGCTCGGCGCGCAGTTTGAGCTGCCCCTCCGATTCCTCGCCGGAAATGTACAGCACCCGACGGTGCGAACCGAGAATATCCGAGATCTGCATCAGCAGCGTCGATTTGCCGATGCCGGGTTCGCCCGCGAGCAGCACGACGGAACCGAGCACCAGGCCGCCGCCCAGCACGCGATCCAGTTCCGAAAGGCCCGTCGCCGTGCGGATATAAGAGGGCATTTCAAGATCGCCGAAAGCCGTTGCCTTGTGGTCGCCCGTGCGCGCCGACAGCGCGCGCCGTGCCGCGGCGGGCTTGTTTTCTTCTTCGATCACGTCCTCGACAAAACTGTTCCACGCTCCGCAGATGGGGCATTTGCCCATCCATTTCGGAGACTTGTATTGACATTCGGAGCAGATATAGACGGTTTTCAGTCCTTTCATGGCGACCTCCGGGCGGTAAAACTTCGTTATCTGTATTTTACCATGTTTTACGCGCCCGCGCAAGCGTCTGCCTGCATTTTTTGATGCAGAGAAGAAAAAATGGTCAGCGCCAGCTCTTTTTGATAGGTCTCGTCGCACAGTTTCCCGCACTCCTCGGGGTTCGTGAGAAATCCGCACTCGATCAGAATGGCGGGATTTTTCGCGTTTTTCAGAATATAAATGGCCGACGTCGCCTGCTTGACCTCGCGCCTGTTGTCCGGCTGCAGCGCCGCTTTGACGCCCGCCTGCACCGCCTCGGCATAGCCCTTTGAGGCCGTGTGATTGCCGGAATACCACACCTGCAGACCGCGGCAGGAGGCCGTCGGGTACGTGTTCATGTGAATGCTGACGAACACGCGGTCGGGCGCTTCGTCCGCCAGTTTCAGCCGCGCCTCCAGGTCTGCCCGCTTTCTTTGTCCTTTTTCTCCGTCACCGAGCAGGCGGTCGTCCGTTCTCGTTTCGATCACGGTGTAACCCGCCAGGCGAAAATCGTCGGCCAGCATGCGCGCCACCGCGAGATTGAGGTTTTTCTCCTCGGTGCGGTCGACGCCCAAAGCGCCGCTGTCCACGCCGCCGTGCCCCGCGTCGATCACGATGACGGGGAGGGGAGCGGCGTTCGCCGCCACGGCCGCTTTTTGATCCGCGTGTCTGAAAACGGTACCGATGCCCAGCGTGGCGACTAAAAAAAGCGCCGCGAACCACGTGAGCGTCACTTTGATCTTCATATTCTCACCTCACGGATAGTATAAGGCGCGCGAGGCGGATTTATGATAAAAAAACCGCCGCGTCAAGCGGCGGTTTTCGGTTGATTTTCAAGCGTTCTCCAAAGCTTCCAGATAGTTGACCACGTCGCCCACGGTGACGAACTTGTTGGCGTCTTCTTCGTTGATCTCAACGCCGAATTTCTCCTCGCACATCATGATCAGATCGGCCAATTCGATGGAATTGATATTCAGGTCGCCCGTGAGTTCGGCCTCCATGGTAATGTCGTTTTCGTTGATCTGCAGTTCTTCGACCAGCAGTGCCTTGACTTTTTCAAACATGGGAATATATCTCCTTTACAGGCGTTCAAAAGATTACTCTTATTATAAAGTCTCTTTTTGCGTTTGTCAAGAGTTTTTTCAATTTCACGAAAAAAGGGTAAACTTGACAAAAAATGTCAAACGATCTATAATACTATCAACGATCGAAAGGAGCGCTGATATGGCATTGTTTCGCTGTCGTCCGCTGGCCGCGGCCTCGCTCGCGTTTATTCTTGCCGCGGCGCTCTTTTTCTTTTTGCCGACCGCGGCGGCGCCCGCGGCCGCAGGGCTTTTGGTGCTTTCGGTCGCTTTGACGCTGCTCCTTTTTCGCAAAAGGGGCATGACGGCACGGCGCTTTTTCTGCCTGCTCCTTTGCTGCGGGGCTCTGATCGGCGCGTGCCGCGTTTTGCCGCAGAAAGTAAGGGAAGATCGCGCGGCGGCTTTCGTCGGCAAAGAGACAGAGATCTGCTTGCGCGTAGAAGAGGTGACCGCCGTCTATCCGTATGCGGCGAGAGCGCGCGTGCGCGTGCTGACGCTTGACGGCCGCTCTTTGCGCGTCACGGCTCTGCTCGAATGCGGCGCCGGAACGGAACTAAAACCCGGTCAGACCCTTGCGGGTCGCGTGACGGTGCGACCCCTGAAAGAAGCGGAACGCTACACGGGCGAGGCGAACGCGCTGCGCGGCGACGGGTGCCGTATCTTTTTGACGGAGGCCGCGCCGCTGACGGTCGAAAGCGAGGGCAAACCGGGTCTTTATCGCCGCATGGCCGATCTCGGCCTTTCGCTGGCCGCGCGTGTCCGGGCAAACGTCGGCGGGGAAGAAGGCGACCTGACGGGCGCTTTGCTGTTCGGTGACCGCGCCCCGCTCGACGACGTCACAAGGCGTGATTTCAGGCGGGTCGGCATTTCGCATCTGCTCGCCATCAGCGGCCTGCATATCG
>CAMZFG010000055.1 GCA_947306035.1 uncultured Clostridia bacterium
CGCCGATGCGATATTGTTCTCGTCCCGCAAGGGACATATCGCGCCGCAGGCATATCGCGTCCCACAGGGACATATCGCAAATTCCGTCAGGAATTTATATCGCTGCGGCTGCGCCGCAACGGGCCGCGTTTTTTTATGCGTTTTGCGGCGGGTCGGTGTTCAGTTCCGCCTCGATCTGCTTGATCGAAAAGGCGTTGCCCTGCAACAGGTACGTCTCGGTGCTGCCGCACAGGGGGCAGGTCTTGCCGTTCGGCACGGTCTTGTAGGTGCCCTCGCACGCGGTGCAGAAGGTGACGGCCTCGACCGTTTCGATATACAGCGGCGCGCCCCGGACCAACTCGTCCTTTTCGCGAAAATAGTTCCAGCAGTCGACCAGTTGTTCGGTCACGACGCCCGACACTTCGCCCACTTCCAGCGTCACGGAGCCGATGCGGCGCACGTCATGTTCCTTCGCCACGTCGTGCAGCGTTTGTATGACGTGTTTGACGATGCCGAGTTCATGCATGGCGGCCACGCTTCCGCTCTGCCAGCAGCCAGTCCTCCCACGCCCGCATGCCCTCGCCCGTTTTGGCCGAGACGGGGAAAACGGCGATGCCGGGGTTCAAGGCGCGCGCGCGTCGGGTGACGGCCGCAAAATCAAAGTCGAAATAGGGCGCGGCGTCCGTTTTGGTCACGACGAGCGCGTCGCTTTTCTGAAACATCAACGGATATTTCAGGGGCTTGTCGTCGCCCTCCGGCACGCTCAAGATCATGACGTTGACGTGCGCGCCCGTGTCGAACTCGGCGGGGCAGATGAGGTTGCCCACGTTCTCGAGAAAAACGACGTCCAGGTCGCCCGTCGGCATACCGGCAAGGCCCGCGCGCGTCATGCCCGCGTCCATGTGGCACATGCCGTCGGTGTGCAGTTGTATGCTCGCGGCGCCGAGCGCGGCGATCTTTTTTGCGTCCACGTCGGAGGCGATATCCGCCTCCATCACGCCGATGCGCACGCGGCCGATAAGGTCGCTGACGGTGCGGGAGATCAGCGTGGTCTTGCCGCTGCCGGGCGCACTCGTCAGGTTGACGAGAAAGAGCCCGCGCGCCGTCAGTTCGCGGCGAAGTTCTGCCGCGTCGCGGTCGTTGGAAGCGGTGACCGTTTCTTTGAGTTCGATGGTCCGGATCACGGCGTCGCCCCCTTTCGTTTGCCCGCGCGCGCCGCGTCGATGCGCTCCGTCAGGCGGCGGCAAAACGCGTCTATGCCCTCGCCCGTTTTGGCCGAGACGGGAAAAATCTCCATGTCGGGATGGAGCGCACGCACGTTTTTCTCGCACCGTTCCGGGTCGAAATCGAAGATCGGGGCCGTGTCGATCTTGTTGATCAGCATCATATCGGACACCGTGAACATCAGCGGATATTTCAGCGGCTTGTCGTCGCCCTCCGGCACGCTCAAGATCATCAGCCGCAGATCGGCGCCGACGTCGAACTCCGCGGGGCACACGAGGTTGCCCACGTTCTCCAGCACGATCACGTCCGGCAGCGACCCGAAGGCGTCAAGGCCCTGCAGCGTCATTCTGGCGTCCATGTGGCAGGAGGTGCCGGTGTGGAGTTGCACCACCTCGGCGCCGTGCGCGGCGACGGTGCGGGCGTCCACGTCTGCGTCCATATCCGCCTCCATCACGCCGATGCGAAAGCGGTCGCCGAGGGCGTCGATCACGCGGCACAGCACGCTCGTTTTGCCCGCGCCGGGCGAGGCCATCAGGTTGATGAGATACGTGCCCTCTCTTTCGGTGCGGGCGCGCACCAGGGCGGCAAAGCGGTCGTTTTCCGCCTCGATCCCCGCGCGCACGTCCAATACTTCAAACGTGCCTTTATCCATCTTCGGTCTTTCTCACCACGATCTTGACGGCGCGTTTGGCCATATAGGGCAGCAGCGCTTTGAGTTTATCCTCGGACTTATACATCTTGCTGGCGGCGGGCACGTCGCGCGTCAGGTGGATGGCGTCGAACTCGCACTTGGTGGTGCAAAGACCGCAGCCGACGCAGCGGTTGGTATCCACGGTCGTCGCGCCGCACCCGAGGCAGCGGGCGGCCTCTTTTTTGACCTGTTCTTCGGTCAAGGTCAGGCGCAGATCCTCAAAGGTCGCGCTCGCCCGCCCCGCCTTTTTGCCGGGTATCTGCCGGGGCGCATTGTCAAAACTCTCCGCGGCGGCGGGATCGGCGATGTCGTTTTTATCCAGTTCCTTGAATTCGCGCAGATCGCGCGCGATGGTCAGACTGTTGCCGGGATGCACGAAGCGGTTGATGGACACCGCGCCCTCGCGGCCGCCGGCAATGGCGTCAATGGCAAAGCGGGCGCCGGTGAACACGTCGCCGCCGACGAAAATGTCGGGTTCCGCCGTCTGGCGCGTCACGGGGTCGGCCACCACGGTGCCGTTCGGCCGCAGTTCGACTTTCGTGCCTTTCAAAAGATCGCCCCATACCGCGCTTTGTCCGATGGACAAGAGCAGATTGTCGCAGGGCACGGTCATCGTGTCGTTCTCGTCGTAGACGGGCGAGAAGCGGTGGTTTTCGTCATAGACGCGGGTGCATTTTTTGAACACCACGGCACAAACGCGGCCGTTTTCGGAGAGCACCTCTTTGGGGCCCCAGCCGTTGCAGACCGCCACGCCGTCTTCCTCTGCTTCTCTGACTTCGTCTTTGGCCGCGGGCATCTCGTCGCGCTGCTCGAGGCAGTACATGGCGACCTCGTCCGAGCCGGCGCGCAGCGCGCTGCCCGCCACGTCGACGGCCACGTTGCCGCCGCCGATGACGACGGTCTTGCCCGTCAGGCGCACGCCGTGATCGCGGTTGATGCGCCGCAGAAAATCAACGCCCGTCTCGACGCCGCCGGTCTGCTCGCCGGGCACGCCGGCCATACGGCCGCCCTGCATGCCGATGGCGATGAAGAACGCTTTGTAACCTTCGCGGCGCAGGTCTTCAATGGTGACGTCGCGGCCGACTTCCACGCCGAAGCGGAAGTCCACGCCCATGTCGCGGATGACGTCGATCTCGGCCTGCATCACGTCCTTTTCGAGCCGGTAGGAAGGAATGCCGTGTTCCAGCATGCCGCCGGCGCGGTCTTCCTTTTCAAAGACCGTCACGGGGTAGCCGTCGCGGCGCAGGAAGTAGGCCGCCGAAAGGCCGGCGGGGCCGCTGCCGATGACGGCGATCTTATACGCGTCGCCCCACATGCCGCCGTCGTGCTTTTCGCAAAGCGGCACGTAGCGGTCGGCTTTGTCGAGGTCGCGGGCGGCGATGAACTTTTTGATCTCGTCAATGGCGAGCGGCGCGTCGACCGTGCCGCGCGTGCAGGCGTCCTCGCACCGGCGGTTGCACACCGCGCCGCAGATCATGGGCAGGGGGTTATCCTGCTTGATGAGGCGCAGCGCCTCGTCGTACCGCCCCTCGGCCGCCATTTTGATGTAGCCCTGCACCGAAAGATGCACGGGGCAGGCGGTCTTGCAGGGAGCCGTGCCGCTGTCGTAGCAGTTGATTTTGGCGTCCTCGCGGTAGTTGTAATTCCATTTGTCGGGGCCCCATTTGCGCCCGTTCGGCAACTGCGTTTTGGGATACTTGACCTCGCTGCCGTCCTTTTTGCACAGTTTTTGTCCGAGTTTGGCGGCGCCGACGGGGCAGACCTCCACGCATTTGCCGCAGGCCACGCACTTTTCTTTTTCCACGTGCGCGCGATAGGCCGAGGCGGACATGTTGGGCGTGTTGAACAGTTGCGACGTGCGCAGCGCGTTGCAGACGCCCGGGGCGCAGTTGCAGATGGCGACGATCTTATCCTCGCCGTCGATATTGGTGATCTGGTGCACGTAGCCGTGGCGCTCCGCGCGCTCGAGGATCTCGTACACTTCCTCTTTGGTCACGTAATGCCCGATGCCGCGGTCGTCCATGTACTCCGCCATGTCGCCCACGCCGATGCAGTAATTGCCGCAGATCTCGCCCGAGCCCTCGCCGCGCATGGCCTGCTGCTTGCGGCAGGAACACTCGGAAATGCCGAACTTGTCGTACATGTCGATCCAGCGGGAAAGATGCTCCACGGGCACGCTGCGGCTCTCGGCGGCAATGGCTTTTTCCACGGGGATGACGTGCATGCCGATGCCTGCGCCGCCGGGCGGCACCAGTTGGGTCAGGCCGGCCAGCGGGATCTGCGTCATCAGGTTGAAAAAGGTGGCCAGTTGCGGGAATTCGTCGGTCAGTTTTTGCTGCATCATCATGAACTCCGCGCTGCCGGGCACGAAAATGGGCAGTTCGTACTGCAGGTGCCGGTCCGGCGTTTTGGCGCGGTTCTGCTCGATGACGCCGATCCAGCGCAGGCGCTCGACCATCTTTTGCGTGTCCTCTTCCGACATGCCGTTCATTTCGGCCAGTTCGGGCACGGAATACGGCACGCGCGTCTTTTTGAAATTCAAAAGGAACTTGACCTGTTCCTTGTCAAGGATCATGTCGAGTATCCAGTATTCGGGGTCGCGGTTGTTGATCTTGCGGAACAACTTTTTCTTGATGCGGTCGGTGATCATTTCCGCCAACTGCTTGACCAGTTGCTCCTTTTCGGGGTCCGCCGCCACGTAGTTCGGGTCCTGCCAGTAGTCCCGCTCGTTGATCATCGGATCGCCGATCTTCCACTCTTCAAAACTCTTGCCCATCGTGATACCTCCGTATCGTCATGTCCGGCGCGCTTCGCGCGGCCTTTATAATGATTATACAATATCATCGTAAAAAAGTCAATATCCGGTTACAGCGGCCCGCAGGTGCAAAAAATGCCGCAAACGGGTAAAAAAACGCGAAAAGACGCTTGACATTTGTCTGACAATATCCTAAAATTGTAATAAAGTACGTTTTGGCCCGCCCTGCGCGGGGAAAGGAAGAAAAAAATGGCTGCATTCAGAAAGATCGGCATTCTCACATCCGGCGGCGACGCGCCGGGCATGAACGCCTGCGTTCGCGCCGTCACCCGCAAGGCCCACGCGGAGGGCGTGGAAGTGGCCGGCATCATCGGCGGTTACTCCGGCCTGATCAACGACAACATCCTGGATCTGACGCCCCGCATGGTCTCCGACATCATCGCGCGCGGCGGCACCATGCTCTACTCCGACCGCTGCCTCGAGTTCAAGACCGAGCCCGGTATGCAGAAGGCCATTGCCACCTGCAAAAAGCACGGCATCGACGCGCTGGTCGTCATCGGCGGCGACGGCACCTTCCGCGGCGGTACGGATATGACCAACCGCGGCGTGCCCACCATCGGCATTCCCGGCACCATCGACAACGATATCACCGCCACCGACTACACCATCGGTTTCGATTCCGCCATGACCACCACGGCCAACATGATCGACTGCCTGCGCGACACCTGCGAATCGCACGCGCGCTGCAACGTGGTCGAGGTCATGGGCCGCGACTGCGGGCAGATCGCCCTTTACACCGCGCTGGCCACCGGCGCCGTGGCGGCGGTCATTCCCGAAGTCCCCTTTGACGAGCCCGGCACCATCGCCCGCATGAAACAACTGAAAGCCGCCGGCAAACGCGGCTTCGTGGTCGTCGTCAGCGAGGGCGTCCGCACCCCCGAGGGCACACCCTACAGCGAGAAACTGGCCGAGGTCATTGCCAAAGAGACGCTGATCGAGACCAAATTCGCCCGCTTCGCCCACGTGGTGCGCGGCGGCAAACCCTCCCTGCAGGATCGCCTGATCGCCACCGAAATGGGCGTGATGGCCGTCGATCTTTTGCTGGCGGGGCAGAGCAACAAGGTCATCTGCCGGCTCGACAGCAAGATCGTGCCGGTCGACATCAACTTTGCGCTGATCTCCGACCGCTACTACAAGAACAAACTCAAAGAGGGCGACCTTGACGCCTTCACCCCCGATCAGGTGAACGCCATGAAGGAGAGAGCCGAAAAACTGAACGCCGAGATACGGCGCGTGTATCAGATGATCGAAGACACGAGCAAGTAAAATAATAAGAAAAAAGCCCCCGAACGGGGGCTTTTTTTGTGTGTTCATCAAAATCTCTTCCGCCATGCGGCGTTGCTCCTCGGCTACTCCCTCGACGTAGAAAACTACGCCGTCGGGAGGGCGCCTGCGGTGCGCCTTGCCTGGCGAAAGATCTTTTGATGGGAGAACAGCCCCCCGCTGCCTGTGGCAGAAAAAGGGGGGCTGTTTGAGTGGCAGCGGTCGAAAGTCAGCAAGCGAGCGTAGCGAACGCCGCTGATTTCGGGCACCGCAACAGATGGAGGAGAGCGCGTGTACTGAAAAGAAAGCGGTTTTCATAGTCGCGCGGGCTCCTTCCGTCGCCTTCGGCGCCACCTCCCTCCCGGAGGGAGGCAGGGACGCGACCGACGCTCTTGTCAAAAGCACTTCCGCCATGCGGCGTTGCGCGGCACGTTCCGATTGCACGCCATGAACGCGCCGCACCTGACGGCTCCCTCCGGTGATGGGGGTTGCCGTCGCTGCGCGAGCGGCACGAGTAACGCT
>CAMZFG010000056.1 GCA_947306035.1 uncultured Clostridia bacterium
TGCACGAACGTCATGCCGAGTTCACCGGCAAGCGCCCGCAGCCGCTCGACTTCCTGCTGCCAACCCTCGCGCATATAGACGCAGTCGGGCGTAAAGTCGTACATGCTGAGGTCAATGCAGCGAAAACCGGCGCGATGCAGTTCGCGTATTTTTTCTTCGTTTGTCTTGCAGTAAGATGAAAAATCTCCCGTGGTCGTTGCGATCTTCATAACGGTATCCTCTCTTTTCGTTTTTACAGCAGGGACGTTTTGGCCGTGCGCGGCGTGTGTCCCGTTACTTTTTTGAAAGTGCGCGAAAAGTAGTTATAGTCGGTGTAGCCCACGCTCTCCGCCACCTGCCGCAAGGACAGCGCGCCCTCGAGCAGCAGTTTTTCCGCCTCCGCCATGCGGCGGACGGTCACGTAGCGCATGATCGGCATGCCCGTTTCTTTTTTGAACACCGTCTCGCAGTAAACGGGCGAGAAAAAGGTCTCCTCGCCGATGTCGGCCAGGGTGATGCGCCCGCCGAGGCGGCTTTCGATATACTGTTTGATGCGCCGCACCAGGGGGTGTTCCCGCTCCCGCTCAAAGCGCGCCTCGATGCCCGCCAGCAGGCAGGACGTCAGGTAGCGCATTTGCCGGTCCGCGCCGGAGTCGCGCCGCGCCATAACGGTGTCCGCCGCGGCGATCAGCGCCCGCTCCGTCTCGCCGAGCACGCCCGGCAGCAGCGTCGGCAGTTCCGGCAGGTGCGCCGTTTGAAAGTTGAAACTCACGTAGTCCGCGGCCTCGCCGGTCGGCCGCTCGCGGGTGGAACCGGGCATGACGAACACCGCGTCGCCCGCCGCCACGCGCACGGGCGCACCGTCGATGCGGTAGAGCAGTTCGCCCCGCTCCACCAGCGTCAGTTCGCAGATGGCAAACACCTGCCGCTTGATGGCAATGGGCGCAAGACCGCGGTTGTGCCGATAGTAAACGACTTTCATCGATCCGCCTCCTATGTGAATATCGTGCTATTAAACGACGTTGAAAATGATTTTTTACCTTGATATTCTATCGGAATGTGCTATACTGATAATAGAATTCTATCACGCGCGAAAACATTTGTCAAGGAGGGATCTTATGATACGCCTGTGCGCGTTTGCCGACGAGGCCGCCGCCGACCTGCCGGGTCAGATCGCGGCCATGAAGAAAAACGGCATTTCTCTGCTGGAACTGCGCAGCATCGCGGGCAAAAACGTGAGGGACTTCACCGACGAAGAGGCCCGTGACTACGCCGAAACGCTTCGGACTGCCGGCATCGGCGTGTGGTCGATCGGCTCGCCGCTCGGCAAAGTCGATATCGACGTGGATTTTACCGCATACGAAAAAACGGTGCGGCGAGTGTTTCATATCGCCAACGTGTTCGGCGCCCGCTATATCCGCGTGTTCAGCTTTTATCACGCCGAGGGGCAGGAGCAAAAAGTCGTCGGTTGCCTGACGCGCATGGTGCGCCTGGCCGACGAATACGGCGTCAAACTCTGCCACGAAAACGAAAAAGACATCTTCGGCGACACGGCCGACCGGGTCTGCCGCCTGCTGGACGCGGTGCCGGGCCTCGGGTGCGTCTACGATCCCGCCAACTTTCTGCAGGTGGGCGAACGCGCCGACGAAACGCTGCCGCGCATAGCGCCCCGCGCCGATTACTTTCACGTCAAAGACGTGATCGTCAAGACGGAAGAACTGGTGCCGGCCGGATACGGCGACGGGCAGATCGGGCGCCTTGTCGGCGGGATCGCGGACGACCGGGTGCTGACCCTGGAGCCGCACCTCGCGGTGTTCGCGGGCTACGCCGCCATCGACAGATCGCCCATGAAAAACCGTTTTCACTTTGAAAGCAACGCCGCCGCCTTCGACGCGGCCGCCGCGGCTCTGAAAAAACTGCTGACCGACGCGGGCTATCGCCCCGAAACGAAAGGAGAAGAAACAGTATGGAAGCGGGATTGAACCTATTTTCCATCCGCAACTTGATCGCCACGCCCGAGGACTACCTGGCCACGGCGTTCAAATTAAAAGAAATGGGCTACGCCTGCCTGCAGCATTCGGGGGCGGCCTTTGACCCCGACCTGCTGGTGCGCGTCACCAAAGAAACGGGGCTGCCCGTCGTGCTGACCCACGTGCCGATGGACCGCATCCTGCACGACACCGACGCCCTGATGCGCGAGCACGACCGCTTCGGCTGCCGCAACATCGGCCTCGGCGCCATGCCGCGGGAAGCCATCTACGACGAAGAGAATATGCGCAGGACGGTGGCGGAACTCGACGCCGCGGCCGCGCACATGGAGCAGGCCGGTTTCCGCTTTTTCTACCACCACCACCATTTTGAGTTTTTCAAAACGAGCGAGGGGCGCACCGTGCTCGACTACATGATCGAACAGGCGCCGCACATCCGCTTCACGCTGGACACCTACTGGGTGCAGTACGGCGGCGGCGACATTGCGGCCACGGCCGAAAAACTGAAGGGCCGCATCGCCTGCGTGCACCTGAAAGACTACCGCATCGTCTGGGACGCGGAGAAAAAGGAGTTCCGGCCCGTGTTCGCCCCGGTGGGCGACGGCAACATCGACTTTGCGCGCCTTGTGCCCGTGCTGAAACAATGCGGCGCGGAGCATTTTCTGGTCGAGCAGGACAACGCCGCCGCGGCCGAAGATCCGCTCGGCGAAGTGGCGCGCAGCATCCGCTACATCAACAACAACCTGTAAGGGGGAAAAACGAAATGGATAAAGTCAGATACGGCATCGTGGGGCTCGGCAATCAGGGCACCCACTACGCGGTCAAACTCTTCGGCGCGGGCAAGATCGAAAACGGCGTGATCGGCGCCATTTGCGACATTGATCCCACGCGCATCGACGCCCTGCGCGAAAAAGGCGATTTTGCCGACATCCCCGCCTTTACCGACTACCGCGCCATGCTCGACAGCGGTACGGTCGATGCGGTACTGGTCGAAACGCCGCACTACATTCACCCCGAGATCGTCATGGCGTGCCTCGCGCGCGGCATTCACGTGCTGTGCGAAAAACCCGCCGGCGTTTACACCAAACAGGTGCGGGAAATGAACGAGGCCGCGTCGCGCTCCGGCGCCCGCTTCTCCATGATGTTCAACCAGCGCACCAACTGCGTTTACCGCAAAATGCGCGAACTGATCGCCGCGGGCGAGATCGGCGCGCTGCAGCGCGTGACCTGGATCATCACCGACTGGTTCCGCACCCAACAGTACTACGACAGCGGCAACTGGCGCGCCACCTGGGAAGGCGAGGGCGGCGGCGTGCTGATCAATCAATGCCCCCACCAGATCGACCTTTTGCAGTGGATCGTGGGCGAAATGCCCGTGACCGTGCGCGGTTTCTGCGGCTACGGCCGCTGGCACGACGTTGAGGTCGAGGACGAAGTGACCGCCTTTTTCACCTACAAGAACGGCGCGACGGGCGTGTTCGTCACCACCACGGGCGAGACCCCCGGCACCAACCGTCTGGAGATCTCCGGCACCCGCGGCAAACTGCTGTGCGACCTTTCGACCGGCGCCGACCACACCCTGTATTTCTACCGTAACGCCACCGACACATTGGAGCATTCCCGCACCGCGACTTCCGGTTTCGTGCGGCCCGAGATGGAGATCGTCAAGGTGGAGACCGACGGCCTGAACCTGCAGCACGCCGGCATTCTCAACAACTTCACCAACGCCATTTTAGGGCTTGAGCCGCAGGCCGTCGACGGCCGCGAGGGCATTCGCGGCGTGGAACTGATGAACGCCATGGAACTCTCCGGCTGGAACGGCGGCGAGGAGATCGCGCTGCCCGTCGACGAGGAACGCTATCTGGCCGAACTGAACGCGCACCGCGCCGTCTCCCGTCTTAAAACCGGCGGCAACAAACCCGTGGTGGACACGACCGGCACCTTCGGGCCCTCGTAAGGCAGGTAACGAACGATGAAAATGACGTTTCGTTGGTACGGCGAAAAGGACTGTATCCCGCTCTCCTACATCAAAGAGATCCAGGGCATGACCGGCGTTGTCACCGCCGTGTACGACGTGCCCGTGGGCGAGGTGTGGCCGCTTGAGCGCCTGCAGCGCCTTCTTGCACTCTCGAACGCCGCGGGCCTCTCCATGGAAGTCATCGAGAGCGTGCCCGTGCACGAGGACATCAAACTGGGCAAGCCCACGCGCGACCGCTATATCGAAGCATACCGGCAAAACATTCTCAACTGCGGCAAGGTGGGCGTCAAGTGCATCTGCTACAACTTCATGCCCGTTTTCGACTGGCTGCGCACCGACCTGCGTTTCAAGCACGCGGACGGCGCCACGTCGCTCGCCTACGACCACGCCGCGCTGGCCGCGGCGGACCCCGAAAACCTGCACCTGCCCGGCTGGGACGAGAGTTATTCCCCCGCCGAACTGTCGGCGCTGCTCGCCGCCTACCGCGGCATGACGCACGAAAAACTGTTTGAAAATCTGGTGTATTTCCTCAACGCCGTCATGCCCGCCTGCAACGCGGCCGGCGTCAACATGGCCATTCACCCCGACGATCCGCCCTGGGACGTGTTCGGCCTGCCCCGCATCGTCTGCCGCGAGGCGGATTACGACCGTCTGTTCGCCGCCGTGCCAAACCCGCACAACGGCATCACGTTCTGCACGGGCAGTCTCGGCGCGGGCCGTTTCAACGACCTGCCCGCCATGGCCGCCAAGTACGCAAAGCGCATCTACTTTGCGCACCTGCGTCAGTTGAAATACACGAACGGGACCGATTTTTACGAGAACGGTCACCAGACCGCCGCCGGCAACGTGGACGTGTACGCCATCGTCCGGGCCCTTGTTGAGAACGGGTTTGACGGCTACGTCCGCCCCGACCACGGGCGCAACATCTGGGGCGAGGACGCCAAACCCGGCTACGGCCTTTACGACCGCGCGCTCGGCGCGGCGTATCTTTGCGGCCTTTTCGAGGCCGTTGAGAAAGAACTGCAAACGAAGGAGGCGTAATATGAAACTGCCTTTCAAAGTCGATCTTTCGGATAAAGTGGTCGCCGTCACCGGCGCCGGCGGCGTCATCTGCAGCGCCTTTGCAAAAGCGCTGGCGGCCTGCGGCGCCAAAGTCGCCCTGCTCGACATCAACGCCGCGGCCGTGGAAAAAGTGGCCGCCGACATCGGCGGCAACGCCCTGGCCGTGCCCTGCGATTGCCTGAATAAAGCGAGCATCGAGGCGGCGCGCGACGTCATAGCCGCCAAGTGGGGCGCCGTCAACTTTCTGATCAACGGGGCGGGCGGCAACAACCCCCGCGCCACCTGCGACAACGAGACCATGACCCCCGACACGGCAGGCGTCAAAGACTTTTTCCACCTCGAGGAGAGCGGCTTGCGCTTCGTGTTCGACCTCAATATCACCTCGGCCTTTCTCACCACGCAGGTGTTTGCCGCCGACATGGTCAAAACGGGCGGCAACATCATCAACATCTCGTCGATGAACGCCTACCGGCCGCTGACCAAGATCCCCGCCTACTCCGCCGCCAAAGCGGGCGTCTCCAATCTGACGCAGTGGCTCGCGGTGCATTTCGCGCCCTGCGGCATTCGCTGCAACGCCATCGCGCCCGGCTTTTTCGTGACCCATCAGAACCGCGCTCTGCTGTTTACCGAGGACGGTAAGCCCACGCCGCGCACGGGCAAGATCCTCGCGGCCACGCCCATGAAAAAGTTTGGCGAGATCGACGACCTGATCGGCTGTTTGCTGTGGCTCGCCGACGACGCGGCCAGCGGCTTCGTCACGGGAACGGTCATTCCCGTCGACGGCGGTTTTGCCGCCTATTCGGGGGTGTGAGCATGGCGCGCTTTTACGACGAGCGGGCGTATCTCGACAATCCCGCCGCCTGCCGGCTCTATGAGACGGTCAAAGATCTGCCTGTCGTCGATTATCATTGCCACCTTGACCCCGCCGCCATTGCCGCCGACGTATCCCTTGACGATATCGGCACGCTGTGGCTCGCCGCCGACCACTACAAATGGCGCGCCATGCGCCTGTGCGGCGTGGACGAGCGCTATATCACCGGCGACGCGAGCCCCCGGGAAAAGTTTTTCAGATATGCCGAGATCCTGCCCCGTTTGGCGGGCAATCCGCTTTACGGTTGGACGCACATGGAACTTTCCCGCATCTTTGATATCCATGAACCGCTCAATGCCGAAAGCGCCGCCCGCATCTACGACGCCGCCAACGAAAAACTGCGCGGCATGACGGTGCGCCGGCTGATGCGCTCCTTCGGCGTGGCCTTTGTCGCCACCACCGACGACCCCGCCGACGATCTCTGCCACCACGGCGTTTTCGACGGCATGCGCGTCACGCCGACGTTCCGGCCGGATAAACTCTATGCCCTCGACGAGGCCTATCTGCAAAAGTTGGCCGCCGCGGCAAAGC
>CAMZFG010000057.1 GCA_947306035.1 uncultured Clostridia bacterium
GCTCCACCACGGGGTGGCGGCCGTCTTTGATGCGGATCTCGTCGCCGCCGTCCACCTCCGGGCAGACGTACTTGTTGCGCGCCGCCACGTCGGCAAGGGAGAGGTAAACGTCAAGCTGCGCCAGCAGCACCGCCACCTTCTGAATGCGCTCGCTCTCGTCGGCCACGCGGCCGCGCACTTCCTGGAACAGTTCGTATTCCAGCGCGTGCGACTTGTCTTCCGCGCCGAGAATGGTGGCTTCCATGTTTTTGAGTTCTTCGGTGATATAGCGCTCGCCGTTTGCCAGCGTTTGCTTGCGGATATAGCGGTCGGGCACTTGATCGACGAACGATTTGGAGACCTCGATGTAGTAGCCGAACACTTTGTTATAGCCGATCTTCAGCGTGCGGATGCCGGTGGCCTCTTTTTCTTCGTTGGCCACCTTTTCGATCCACGACCTGCCGTCGGTCATCACGGAACGGAGATAATCCACGTCCGCGTTGTACCCCGCTTTGATCAGGCCGCCCTCGCGCAGCACCACGGGCGGATCTTCGGCAATGGCGCGCTCGATCAGGTCGTGCAGGTCGGAAAGATCGCAAAGGCCGTCGCGGATGCGGCAGAGTTCGGGGTCGCCGCACTTTTCAAGCAGGGCGCGCACGTCGGGCAGCACGCCGATGGTGGCCGAAACGGCGCGCAGGTCGCGGGCGTTGGCCGTGCCGTAGACGATGCGGGTGATAAGGCGCTCCAGATCGAGCACGCCGTCGAGAACGGCGGCAAGGTCTTCGCGCAGCATATAGTTGCCGAACAGTTCGGAAACGGCTCCCTGCCGCACGGCGATCTCACGGGTCGACAGCAGCGGATGCTCGACGTACGACCGCAGAAGGCGCGCGCCCGGCGCGGTCCTGGTGCGATCCAGCACCCACAGCAGCGTACCGCGTTTTTCTTTGCTGCGCATGGTTTCCGTCAGTTCCAGGTTGCGGCGGGTGTTGATATCCATATCCATGTACTGCCCGTCGGAGTAGACGCGCAGTTCTTTGATGTACGAAACGTCGCTCCGCTGCATCTCGCTGATGTAGTCGAGCAGCGCGCCCACGGCCGAGACCATGGGGCGGGAGGACAGAAAGCCCTCGGAGAGCCCCTCTCCGAACTGCTTTGTCACGCGCTCTTTGGCCGCGGTATAGTCGAAGCGGATCGCCTGTCTGTCCGTCAGCATGGCGCCGATGCGGTCGGTCACGAAATCGGCCAGCACGGCAAAGTCGGCCCGCGGCAGATCGGTGACGACCTCGCGCGGCAGGTAGGTGCCGAGTTCGCTCTCGGTGCGCGCCAGCACGGCGTCGCCCGCGATCTCGGTGGCATAGATCTCCGCGGTGGAGACGTCTGCAAAGCAAACGCCCCACGCCCCGCCGGCCAGGCACAGCGACGCCACGTAGTTGTTCTGCTTTTCCGCCAGCATACCGGGTTCAAGCAGCGTGCCCGGCGTGACCACGCGGATGATGTCGCGCTTGACCAGCCCTTTGGCGGTGGCCGGGTCTTCCATCTGCTCGCAGATGGCCACTTTATAGCCCTTTTCGATCAGCCGCCCGATGTAGGTCTCGGCGGCGTGGAACGGCACGCCGCACATGGGCGCGCGCTCGGCCTCGCCGCAGTCGCGGCCCGTCAGCGTCAGTTCCAGTTCGCGCGACGCGACCAGGGCGTCGTCAAAAAACATCTCGTAAAAGTCGCCGAGACGATAGAACAGCAGGTAATCCTTGTATTGGTTTTTGATCTCGAAATACTGCTCCATCATGGGTGTCATGGCAGTTTTCTCCTTCTATCGGTGGAATGGTTCAATGGCAGCCCTTACAAGTCGAGCAATCGTGGGTGCAGCCGTCGGCGGTCTGCCCCGTGATCTGATAGGTGATGGTGGTGTTGACCATGTTCATCAGTTCGTTGACCGCGTCCTGCGCCGCCTGCAGTTCGCGGTAGGCGGGCGTGGCGACGATGGCGTCGTACAGCTCGTCCATGCGCCCCTGCATGCGCGCGATGGCCGCGTCGTCACGCTGCGGCTTTGCGATCTCCTGCTGCATGGCCCTTTGCTGCGCCTCGTATTCCGTCGTCAGGCGCCGCACGCTCCCGTCGGCTTCGTAGGCCTCTTTCGCCGCTTCCAGGCGGCAAAGGCGCGGATCTTCTTTCAGGGTGCGGCCGAGTTCGGTCGCCAGTTCGAAAATGCCCATTTATCTCTCCTCTTTCACCGTGCCCCACAGCGCAAACGCCTCGGCACGGTCGATGCTGACGTTGACGAAAGTGCCCGCCGGTACCGGCTCTTTGAAAAACACGATCTTGTTCTGCTCGTTCCTGCCCGCGTAAAACGCCGGATCGTTTTTGCTGACCCCGTCCGACAGCACGCGCACAGCCCTGCCGACGAGCGGCGCGTTCTGCCCCGCGGCAATGTCGTTTTGCAGCGCCAGCAGGCGGTCGAAGCGGTCGTTCTGCACCGCGCGCGGCACCGGATCCGGCATGCGTTCGGCGGGCGTGCCCTTGCGGGGCGAGAAAATGAAGGAATAGATCATATCGAAACGAGCGGTCTCAAGCAGCGAAAGCGTGTCCTCAAAATCCTGCTCCGTCTCGCCGGGAAAGCCCACGATGACGTCGCTGGTCACGGCGATATCCGGCATTTTCTGCCGCATATAGCCGAGAATATCCAGATATTTGGCCCTGTCGTAGTGCCGGTTCATGGCCGCGAGAATGCGGTCGCTGCCCGACTGCAAAGGCAGGTGAAACGCGTGCGCGATGTGCCGCCCCGCCGCCATGACGTCGACCAGGCGCCGCGTGGCGTCTTTGGGGTGACTGGTCATGAACCGCAGCAGAAAATCGCCCTCGATGCGGTCGAGATCGGCCAGCAGATCGGCAAATTCATAGCCGTCTGCCGCGCCGCGGCGGTAGGAGTTGACGTTTTGCCCGAGCAGCGTGATGTCGCGGTATCCCGCCGCCACAAGTCCCCGCACCTCTTCGATGACGGCCGCCGGTTCGCGGCTGCGTTCTCTGCCGCGGACGTAGGGCACGATGCAGTAGGAGCAGAAATTGTTGCACCCGTACATGATGCTGACCCACGCGCGATAAGAACTGCCCCGCACTACGGGCACGTTTTCGGCCACGGTCATCTCATCGTCGGCGCGGAAAATACGCTTTTGGCGCGTCAGCGTTTCGGAAAGATACTGCGGCAGGCGATGAAGCGCCGAGGTGACCAGCACGAAACTGACGTAGGGGTAACTCTTTTTCAGCTGCGCGCGGCGATGCTCTTCGGCGGCCATACAGCCGCACACGCCGATGACCAGCGCGGGGTTTTTGTCTTTGAGGTGCTTATACTGCCCGATGACGGACAGCGCCTTATCCTCCGCGTGCTCGCGGATGGCGCAGGTGTTGACCAGGATCAGGTCGGCTTCTTCCGCGCCGTCGGCGGGTTCGTAGCCCATATCGAGCGCCATGCCGGAAAGTTTTTCACTGTCCGCCACGTTCTGCTGACAGCCGAAAGTCAGCACGAACACGCGGGGCGCGTGCCCGCGCGCAACGGCAAACGCCCCCGTGATCTCACGCACCGCGGCGATATACGGCGCGGGGTCAAACGGGGTGTCCTGCTGCGTTGTGGCGGCAACGGCTTGCTTCATGGTCGGCTCCTTGCTATGATATTTCAGCATAATATTATACAATTTTTTAACGCGCCTGTCAAGCCGGAAAACTTAAAAACCCGCGATAAATCGCGGGTTTTTGTGACTTTTCGGATATTCAGCCGGCGGTAAAGGAAACACAACGCTGTCCGGCGGTCGTGACCGTGCCGTCCGACGCGATCAGAACGGCGCCGACGTCGGTCCTTTCTGCCAGATACGTCTCCGTTTTTTCGCGCCCCATGACGAGAAAGGCCGTGGAGAGCGCGTCGGAGAGCGCGGCACTGTCCGACACGACGGCCACCGAGGAAAGGCCGCTTGCCGCGGGATAGCCCGTGGCGGGATCGATGACGTGATGATAGCGTACGCCGCCCACCGTGACGTACCGTTCGTAGTCGCCGGAGACGGAAAGATGGCCCGAAAACGGCTTGAAAACGCCGACGGAACCCTGCGGGTCTTCGGGGTCGCGCAGCGCCACGGCAAAGGGTTTGCCGTTCCCTTTGCCGCCCAGCACCGATACGTTGCTGCCGAACGAGACGATGGCGCCGCCGATATCGAGCGACGCAAGGTAGGAGACGACCGCGTCCATGGCATAGCCCTTGCCCACACCGCCGAGATCGAGCAGCGCCCCTTCGGCGTTGATCGAGCAGCCCGTCTCGGTCAGGGTAAAACCGGCGCGTGCGGCCGCCAGGGCCGCGGCCAGTTCGTCGGGGTCCGGCAGCGCGTTCTGCTCCCCCGCCCGTTTCCACAGCGCCGAAACGCCGCCCGCAGTGGCAAGGAACGCGCCGTTCGTTTCGCGCTGCATCTGCTCGCACAGCGTCAGCACGGCGCGGGTGTGATCGCAGAGATCGGTGACGGAACGCGCGCGATTGAGGCGCGAGACGTCGGAGGTCTCCACGGTGGCAGAGAGCGCGGCCTCGATCTCGGCGATCAGCGAAAAGGCCTTTTGAAAAACGGCCTCGCCCGCCTCGCCGCGAGGGTATCCGTAGAGCCGGATCGTGACCTCCGTATCCATTAAAAAGCGGGTCTTTTCACCCTCTTTGACGGTGCCGCCGCACCCGACGAACGGGCACAAAAAGAAACACAAAACGACGATCAAAAGAACCGAAATTACTTTTTTCATGCGTTCCGACCTCTTTTCATGCGATCCGCGAGGCGCGGCGCCAGCAGGTTGAGAACAAAGCCGGTCACCCCGCCGGTCACGACGGCGACGCACAGCAGCACGGGCAGATAGGCCATCGGCGCGGCGGAGAAAAACAGTATGACGGCCGCCGTGATCTGCCCCACCTGATGCGCCGCCGCGGCCAGCACCGAGACGCCGATATAACTGCAGAAACGGCCGAAAACGAGACGGCACAGCCACAGCACGAGATAGGCGCAGAGCGCGCCCATGGCCGAGAAGAAAAACGAGGTGACCGAGCCGAACAGGAGAGCGGCGACAGACACGCGCAACAAGGAAACGATGCCCGCGTCGAGCGGCGAATACCAAAAGAAAACGGCGGTGATCAGCACGTTGGCAAGCCCGAGTTTGACGCCGGGCAGCGGAATGAGCAGCGACAGCGGGAACATGGTCTCAAGGTAAGAGAACATCAGCGCCGCGCAGAGAAAGGCCGCGTCACGGCAAACGCGCCGCGTGCGGCTGTCAGCCCGCGACAAAGTCGGCATCGTTCTCCCCTCCTTTCCCTACGGTCACCGTCACGCCGGCCGGCACGCAGACGATGGAAGAGCCCCGTTTGCTGATCTTGCCCGTGTGCTGACAGACCCGGTCGGGGCAATCGGCTTCTCGCACGAAAACGGCGCCGTTTTCAACGGCGATCGTCAGGTGATACCCGTTGTTTTCGATATGCAGTTCCGCGTCTTCGTTCAGCGGCAGGCGCGCCGCCTCTTCACCGTTCACGCGCACCACGGCCACCTGCCCTCTGCCGTAGAGCAGCGGAAGCAGAAACAGCAGGAGTGCCGCCAGCAAAACGGCCGCGATGACCACGCCGTCAAAAAGGCGAAAGCGCGGCTGTACGGATTGTTTCACGGGCGACACCCCCTTTTTTTATGATGATCGACGGCCCGACGCGTCGGTTTTGCGGCGGGCGGACGCGCCCGGTTTTTTGCGCGCGGGCTTTTTCGACGTGCGGGCGGGCGCGTTTTTGCGCGCGGGCAGATCGAACACGGCTTTGCCGTTCTCCAATCGCAGCGCCGCGTCGAACGGGCGGCCGTTTTTGGAAGTAAAGCCCCGTATGACGGCGGTTTTCCCTTCCGTCAGCAGCAGGCGCATATTCCCGGCGGAAACGTCGCGCCCCAAAATGCGGATATTGACGCGAAAATCGCACCCCTCTTTGTAGCCGGTGCAGCCGTAACTGTAATTGCCGCGCACCACCGGCTTGCCGCACAGGGGGCAAACGCCCACCTGCTCGCCGTAGACGCCCGTGTCGGTCACGGGCTCCGGCACCGCGTTTTGGTTTTCAAACACGGCGCGCACCTCGCCGGCGGCCAGCGCCACGCTCTCTTCCACGGTCATCTCGCCGCGGAACACCTTTTTGAGCGCCCTGCCGAGTTCGCTGGTGCGGTATTTGTCCATGCGAATGCCCATGCGCCCGAGGGCTTCGATCAGGAATTCGCCGCCCGGCAGAATGGTGTAAACGTCCTTTTTGAGTTCGATATAGCCGCTTTTGCGGGCGTTGTCGATAATGCCCGTGCGGGTGGCCTCGGTGCCGAGTTCAAGCCCCTCGAACA
>CAMZFG010000058.1 GCA_947306035.1 uncultured Clostridia bacterium
CATGGAGCGGCCCGACACGTAGGCGCCGGTAAAGGCGGAGGCAAAAATGTCGCCGGTGCCGTGCGAGTTTTTCGGCAGATGCTCGTGGAAATAGTAGGCGGGTTTGGTCTCGCCTTTTTTCAGCACCGCCGCGCCGAGTTTGGCGGGGTCGTAGGAAACGCCCGTCAGCACCACCGCGCCCGCGCCCAGCGCGAGCACCGCCTGCATCAGTTTTTCGATATAGGCCTCGTCGTAGCCCGCGCCGACGTAGGGCAGACCCGTGATGAAAGAGGCCTCGGTGATGTTGGGCAGCACGATGTCGGCGGCGCCGCACAGCGTCGCCATTTCGGCGGCAAAAGCCGTGTCAAATCCGGTGTAGAGTTTGCCGTTGTCGGCCATGGCGGGGTCGACGATCCTGACGCAGCCGGGGTTGGCCACGCGCGAGAACAGGTCTTTGACCAGTTCGATCTGCCGCTTGCTGCCGAGATAGCCGGTGTAGATGGCGTCAAAGCCGATCTTTTCTTTCTCCCAGTGTGCCATGATGCCGGGGATATCCTCGGTCAGATCGCGGAACGTAAAGCCGGTAAAGCCGCCCGTGTGCGTCGAGAGCACCGCGGAAGGCAGCACCGCCGTTTCGATGCCGCAGGCGGAGATGATGGGCAGCGCCACGGTGAGAGAGCATTGCCCCACGCAGGAGATATCTTGCACAGTCAGCACGCGTTTGTCTTTGTTCATGTGAAAAATCCTCCTTTTTACGGAATTTGTTACAGTATAGCATTTATTTGCCCGTATTGCAAGAAGAAAACGTAAATTTTTTCGCAACAGGCCCGGTTCTGACGCCTGTCCTTTTTGCATACAGTAGGCGTGAGGCGGGAAGGCCCGGGAGGTGGACGGTATGCGCATGACGATCGAGGGGCCGACGCGGCTTTTGCCGCCGTCGCTGGCGGCTCTTTTGCCCATTTCGGTGCTGTCCGCCCTGCAAAAAGCGCTGCCGCCGGACGCCTTTCCCGAGGAGATCCGTCTGCGGCGGGATCACGCGGCCTCCGTCACGGCGAACGGCGTCAACGTGCGCCTTGACGCGGTGCTGTCGGCGGGAGAAATGGCACGGCTGCTGACGGCGTTCTGCGGCGGATCGTTGTACGCGCACGGCGACACCCTGCGGCAGGGGTATCTTCTGCTGCCGGGCGGCGTGCGGGTCGGCGTGTGCGGCCATGCGGCCACGGCCGACGGCGTGATCACGGGCGTGACGGACATCACGGCGTTCTCCGTCAGAGTGCCGCGCGCCCTGCCGCCGGTCGGGAGCGAGATCTGCGCCCTTTTGCGTTCCTTCGGCCTTTGCCGCGGCGTGCTGGTCTACGCGCCGCCGGGCGTCGGCAAGACCACGCTGCTGCGCGGCGTCATCGCCCTGGCGGCGGGCGGAGAAAACCCTTTGCGCGTGGCGGTGGCGGACACACGGGGCGAGTTGGCCGCGGGTCTTGACGACCCCGCGCTGCTCGTGGACGTTCTCACCGGCTACCCCCGCGGCGCGGGCGTGGCCATTGCCGCGCGGACGCTGTCGGCACAACTGATCGTGTGCGACGAGATCGGCGATTACGGGGAGGCGGAAGAGATCGCGGGCGCGCACAATACCGGCGTGCCGCTGGTGGCTTCCGCCCACGCGGGAGACCTTTCGGAACTGCTGGCCAAGCCCGGCATTCGTCTGTTGCACCGGGCGCGGTGCTTCGGGGCGTACGTGCGGCTTTACCGGCGGCCCGGTTTTGATTTTGACTATCACGTCGAGAGTTGGGAGGCGGCCAATGCCTGTTTTGAAATGGATGGGACTGATCTTGCTTTTGCTGTGCGGCGCGGGTCTCGGCGCGACCCTGCTGCGCTATGAACGGCGGCGCTACCTGCAAGCGGAGGGATACCTGACGCTTTTGCGCACCGTCCGGCTGGATATCGACTGTTTTTCCATGCCCGTCGATCGCATTCTGCGGCAATGCGAGCCGAGATTGCTCGCCGACTGCGGCGTGACGCGGCCCGCGTCGGACATGGCGGCGCTGCTCGGCGCGGCGCGGCTCTGCCTGCCGGCGGAGTTCTGCCGCCTGCTGCGGGATTTTGCGGCGCGCCTCGGCGACAGTTACCGCGAGGAACAGCTGCGCTGCTGCGACTACTATCTGGCGCGTCTGACGCCGCTGTGCGACAAGATGCGCGCCGAACTGCCGAAACGCGAAAAAATGGCGCTGCTGCTGCCCGTGGCCGTGGCGGCGCTGCTGGCGCTGATGTTGCTGTAAGGAGAAAAACATGGATGTAAGTCTTTTGCTGCGGGTGGTCGGCGTGGGCATCATCGTGGCGGTGGCCGCGCAGATCCTGTCGAAAAGCGGAAGGGATGAACAGGCCACGCTCGCCGTGGTGGCGGGCATCGTCGTGGTCTTCATTCTGCTGGTGCGGGAGATCGGCGATCTGTTTGCCGCCATTCGCACCACATTCGGGCTATGACGGTGTGGGGCGTGGCGGGCGCCGCTCTGCTCTCGGCCATGCTGATCGTACTTTTGAAAGAATGGCAGCCGGGCTTTGCCGGCGCGGCGCGCCTCTCTGCCTCTTTGCTCCTGTTCGGGGCGGTGCTGGCGGTGTCGTTGCCGCTGCTGTCCGAGATCCGCGCGCTGTTCGAGACGTCGGGCACCGAGGCCTACGCGCTGCCGATCCTGCGCGCGGCGGGCGTGGCGGCGCTGTGCGAGATCACGGCCACGCTGTGCCGCGACCTCGGCGAAAACGCGGTGGCGGAGGGCATTCTGCTGTTCGGGCGGGCCGAGGTCCTGGTGCTCTCCCTGCCGCTGATCCGCCGCCTTTTGTCGGTGGCGGGGGAACTTTTGTCATGGTAAGGCGGCTTTTCGCGGCGTTCTTCGCGGCGCTGTGCCTGTTGTGCCTTTTTCCGCTCGCGGCGCACGCCGAAGCGGACAGGCCGGCGCCCGGAACGGACGAGGGCGAGACCGACGCCGCGGCGGCCGCGCGGCAGCAATGGTCGGCGTTTTGCGCAGACCTGCCGGACGAGGTGACGGCTCTGCTGCCGGCGGGGGTCGACAGTACGGATCCCGCCGTTTCCGACGCGGCAGTCAAGGAAGCCGTAACACTTCCCGGACTGCTGAACATGATCGCCGCGTTTTTCGGCGCGAATATCGGCCGAAACGTATCGCTTTTGGCGCGTATATGCGGTATTTTGGTGCTGGTCGCGCTGTTCCGGTCGCTTTCCGGCGGCGCTTCTTCCGCGCTTGAACACGCGCTGTCTCTGTGTTCGATACTCGCCATAACGGGGCTTGTCCTGACGGGCGGTTCCGCCGACGTCAGAACGCTCGGCGCCTACTTTCAAACGGTCGAGGGCGTGTGCCTGTCTCTGCTGCCGCTGATGGGCACGCTCTACGCCATGGGCGGCAATATCGGGGCGGCGGTGGCCAACCACGCGGTCATGAGCGCTTTTCTCACCGTACTGGAGACGGTGTGCGGCGCCACGGTGCTGCCGGTGGCGGGGCTGTGCCTGGCGCTGGCGCTGATGGACGCGGCGCACGACGGCGTCTCGCTCGCGCCGCTCGCCTCGCTGATCCACAAGACCTACACCCGCGTTTTTTCCTTTTTGATGCTGCTGCTCTGCGGCGTGCTGGGCCTGCAGCATACGCTGGCGCGGGGCAGCGACACGCTGGCTCTGCGCACCGCGCGCTTCGCGGCCGGCAGTTTTCTGCCCGTGGTGGGCGGCTCGGTCTCGGAGGCGCTTTCGACCGTGGCGGGCAGTGTGCAGTATCTGCGCAGCACGGTGGGCGTGGGGGGCATCGCGGTCATGATCTGCCTGTTCCTGCCCATGTTTCTCTCCGTGTGCCTGACGCGCCTGACGCTGTCGCTGTCGGCGGCGGCCGCCGGACTGCTCGGCTGTGCGCGGGAAGAGAAATTCCTCGGCGCGGCGGCGGGCGTTTTCGGCTATCTCTCGGCGGTCGTCGCCGCCCTGTTCGTCATGGTGGTCTTTTCGCTGACGCTGCTCGCGCGGTGCGCGACGGGGGTGACGTGATGCGGGGCGCGATCCTTTCTCTCTTTGCGGTCTGCCTTTCGGCGGCGCTGCTCGATCTGCTCGCGCCCGGCGACCGCGACCGGGGATTGCGGCGCGGACTGCACCTGCTGACGGCGCTGGCGGTGCTGCTTTTGCTGCTGCAGCCGTTTCTGACCTTTTTGCGCGACGCGCCGACCGGCGCGGCGGCATTGACGCAAAACGAGGCCGAACGGGACGAGTTTGAGGCCGTTTTCAACGAAACGGTGCACGCCGCGGCCGCCGAGCGGCTGCGGCGGGGGATCCACGACCTGCTGCAAAGCGACTACGGCATTGCCGAAGAGGACGCGCGCGTCGTGCTGTCCTTCGACGGGGAGGGGGCGCTCTGCCGGGTGCAGATCTTTCTGTCGGGGCGGGCGCTGTTGAAAGATCCCGCGGCGATCGAGCAAGACCTCGGCGCAAGATTTGATTGTCAAGTGGAGGTAAGGTGATGGAAAAAGACAAAAAAGGCGGCTTCAAAGCGTTCTGGCAGGGGCGGGGCAAGTTGCTGATCCTGCTCGGCGGCGCGCTGCTCGGCATCCTCTTTTTACTGTTCGGCGGTCTGCCGCGGCAGACGACGACGACCGATAAGCAGGACGACGCGAAAGAGCGCATCGAGGCGCTCGAAACGTACCGAAACGGGGTGCAAAAAGACCTTGAAACGCTGTGCGAGGCGGCAGACGGCGTCTCGGACGTGCGGGTGCTGGTGACGTTCTCTTCCGGCTACGAGGCGCACTACGTCACGGACGGCGACGGCAAAACGGTGATCGTGGGCAGCGGCAGCGGCGGCACGGCGCTTTTTTCCCATCTGTCGCCGCCCGCCGTGGCGGGCGTGGGCATCGTGTGCCGGGGCGGCAACGACCCCGAGGTACAGCGCACCCTGACGGAACTGGTCGCGTCGGCCCTCGGCGTGCCGCGCAACCGGGTCTATATCACGGGCAAATGAAAGAGGGGCTCGCAACGGCGAGCCCCTCTTTGGCGCGGTAACGGTATGGATTATGTCGGAAAGTTGTTGATGAGCGTGTTGAGCAGGCCCAGCAAAAAGCCGATGACGGCGCCGAGACGAATGACGGCGTTGAGTTCTTTCTTCATGGCGGTCAGCACCAGCGTCTCCAATTCGGCGGCGTCCATGGCGTTGACCTTTTGCTCCACCACCTCGGCAATGTGGAACTGCCGCGCGATGGCGTCCGCGTGGTCGCTGACCAGTTTTTTGTAAAGGCCCGTCAGCAGCGGGCGCATTTCCGCGGGGTCGCCGAGCATTTCGCCCACGGGGCGCTGCTCGATCCCGGTCAGCTCTTTGTCCAGTATCTCGTACAGTTTTTCACGGCCGTCGCCCGCGAGGTAGGCCTGCAGACGCGCCGCCACGGTGGGGGCCAGCGCGGCGATCGTGCTGTCGTTCAGAAACATGGCCAAAAGGGGGTTGCGGTTGCCCGTGCCGGCAAGCAGGTTCTTGCCCTCTTTGGCGATGAGCGCCGCCAGGTCGAGCGAGCAAAGCCCCGCCACGATGCGGTCGGTCAGAGAGGTGAGCAGGCGCTCGCGCTGCACGTCGTACTGCTCGCCCATCAGCGTGCGGCCGCCGGGGTCGAGCGGCGGCAGAGAGAGAATGCCCTCGACCACGGTGCCGGTGATCTCCTCGGAGAGCAGAGCGTTTTTAAGGTCTTGTTCCTGCACCAGAGACTCGCTGACCATGCGGCCGAGCGCGCCCGCCAGCGCCGCTTTGCGGCGGGGGATGATGCCGGGGGTAAAGGGCACGCGCCAGCCGAAGAGACGCACTTCCTCGTAGGGGCGGAACATCATTTTGACCGCGATATAGTTGGTAAACAGGCCGATGACGGCGCCGATGATGGGCCCGGCCAGCCAACGCATGATATCATAAAAAGTTTCCATGACGGCTCCTTTCGTCGCTTACGTTTATTATACACGCGTTTTCAAAAATAATCAAGAGGGAACTTGCGCGCCCTCTTTTTTTATGATATACTGTAAACAATATAAGAAAGGGGGTGCGGGCATGCCGAAACTGCTGCATACGGGAGACCTGCATCTGGAGAGCCCCATGGCCGCGTTTTCGCCCCGCGCGGGCGCGATCCGGCGCGAGCGGCAATGGGCCGCGCTGGAAAAACTGTTGGCCGACGCCAAAACGGCGGGGGTCGATCTTTTGCTGTTCGCGGGCGACGTGTTCGACACCGTCACGCCGAAGCCGGAGGCGGTTCGCCGCTTTTACGGCCTTTTGGCCGACTGCGGTCTGCCCGCCGTCATTTCGCCCGGCAACCACGACTATT
>CAMZFG010000059.1 GCA_947306035.1 uncultured Clostridia bacterium
TTTATCGTGTCGGTCAACCTGTTCATCAGCCCCGTCAATACGCTCATCAACTTCATGGAGCAGTATCAGAACGGCGTCAGCGGTTTTCGCCGCTTTGTCGAGATCATGGACGAGCAGCCGGAACAGGACGCGCCGGGCGCCGTGGAACTGACGAACGTGCAGGGCCTTGTCGAATTCCGCAACGTCAGTTACGCCTATCCCACGTCGGGCGAGGTACTGCACCATATCGACCTCTCCATTGAAAAAGGACGCAAACTGGCGCTGGTCGGCCCCTCCGGCGGCGGCAAGACCACGCTGTGCCACCTGCTGCCGAACTTTTATCGTCTGGGGCCGGAGAACGGCGCCATTCTGATCGACGGTCACGACATCCGCACCCTGACGCTGGATTCTCTGCGCCGCAGTATCGGCATCGTGCAGCAGGACGTGTTCCTCTTTTCCGGCACCGTGCGCGAGAACATCCTCTACGGCCGCCCCGACGCCACCGACGAGGAAGTGTATGAGGCCGCGCGCCGCGCCAACATCCACGACTACATCCTCTCGCTCGAACACGGCTACGACTCCGAGATCGGTGAACGCGGCGTCAAACTCTCCGGCGGGCAGAAACAGCGCATCAGCATTGCCCGCGTCTTTCTCAAAGACCCGGCGATCCTGATCCTCGACGAGGCCACCAGCGCCCTCGACAACACCACCGAGGTACTGATCCAGCAGGCGCTTGACGAACTGTGCCGCGGCCGCACCACGCTGGTGGTGGCGCACCGCCTTTCCACCATCCGGGGTGCCGACGAGATCGCCGTCATCCTCGGCGGTCGCGTGACGGAACGGGGCACGCACGAGCAGCTCATGGCCGCGGGCGGCACCTATCAAAAACTCTATTCCCTGCAATTCCGCGAGAGCGATCTGCTCGGTTGAAGCGACCTTTGAAAAAGCCCCTTTTGCCGCGACGGTGAAAGGGGCTTTTGATATAAGAGACGCACGGGCCATTGACAGCGCGTGCGCGGCATGGTAGAATGACATCGGCACTCATCCGACAGGGGGAACATCATGGACAAAAAAGAAAGAAAAGCGCTGCGCCGCCCGTTCATGCGCGCGCTGTTCCGCAAAAACAAGTTCAATCTCGCCATGACCGTGGTCGCGTCGATGTGCAGCGCGGGCGTCAATCTGGTGATCTCGTGGCTCATCAAAGAGATCGCCGATCTGATCTCCGGCGACTGCCCTTACACCTTCGACACGCTTCTTTACGTGGCGCTCGGCAGCATCGCGCTGTTCGGTTTGGGTTGGGCCATCGACAAGGCGTTCCTTTCCGAGTTCAGGGCAAAGGCTATGAAGCAGTATCGCGACTACGCCTTTGACAAACTGATGGAAAAAGGCATTCAGGCGTTTTCCGGCGAGAACACCTCGCTCTATATCTCCGCGCTCTCCAACGATGCGAACAGCATCGAACAGAATTTTATCGGCAAACTGCAGAACACGATCGAGGTGGGGCTCACCTTCATCGGCGCGCTGGCGCTTATGATATGGTGCAGTCCGCTCCTGACCCTCATTGCCATCGGCTTTTCGCTGCTCCCGCTCGTCGTCTCTCTCCTGCTCGGCAACCGGGCCGCCGCGGCGGAAAAAGACGTTTCCGACAAAAAGGAAGTCTACACCGGCATGCTCAAGGATGCGCTCACGGGCTTTGCGGTCATCAAAAGTTTCAAGGCGGAAGAGAGCATC
Source organism: uncultured Clostridia bacterium (assembly GCA_947306035.1). Taxonomy (GTDB): domain Bacteria; phylum Bacillota; class Clostridia; order Oscillospirales; family CAG-272; genus Firm-07. Next base: position 1,711 of record CAMZFG010000059.1, read on the forward strand.
TCGCGCGTGCACGCCGATATCAACAAAGAGGTCTCCTATTCGGCTAAAACACGCACGAAGGTGAACGTGCACGTCAGTTACGCTTCGACCATCGCGGGCGGCGTTCTGCAATTCGGCGTGTTCTTTGTCGCCGCCGCGCTCGCGCTCAACGGCCGGGGCGGCATTACCGCCGGTACGGCCATCGTTTTCGTGCAACTGCTCAACTATATTTTGGCGCCGATCCAAATCTTTCCGACGTTCTACGCCGGTACCAAATCCTCGCTCGGCCTTATCGATAAACTGGCGGCGGCGCTGCACAAAAACGTGACCGACGAGGGCGAACATATCGAAAAGAAACTGACAGAGGGCATCACCGTTCACGATCTCGGCTTTTCTTACGTAGAGGATAAGCCCGTTCTGTCAGGGGTCGATATGCACCTGAAGGCCGGCGGCTGCTACGCGCTGGTCGGCGGCTCCGGCAGCGGCAAATCGACCATTCTCAATCTGCTCATGGCCGCCTCGCGCGACTATACGGGCGAGATACGGTACGACGGCAAAGAACTCAAGACCGTTTCTCCCGCCTCGCTTTACGATCTCGTCTCCATCATCCAGCAGAACGTGTTCGTATTCAACAGCACCATTCGCGACAACATTACCATGTTCTCCGAATTCCCCGAAGAGGAGATCGACCGCGCGGTGCGTATGTCGGGGCTTGCCGAACTGATCGAAGAAAAAGGCGCCGATTACCTCTGCGGCGAGAACGGCTCCGGCCTGTCGGGCGGCGAACGCCAAAGAATATCCATCGCGCGGGCGCTTTTGCGCAAAACGCCCGTGCTGTTCGTCGACGAGGCAACGGCCTCGCTGGACGCAAAAACTTCTTTTGAAGTGCTCGACGCGATCTTAAAACTCGACGGCTACACCCGCGTGATCGTGACGCACGACCTCGACGAGAATATCCTTTCGCGCTGCAGCGGCCTGTTCGCCCTTAAAAACGGCCGCGTGGCGGAACAGGGTACTTTCGATGAACTGATGGGTCAAAGGGGCTACTTCTATTCGCTGTTCACCGTGTCTCAAAGATAAGAAAAACCCGCCTTTCGGCGGGTTTTTTGATAGCGTTACGGGGTTTATTCCTCAATGATCAGGCCGTAATCGCCGTCCTTGCGGCGGTAGACCACGGCGGGTTTTTCGGTCTCGGCCTCCCGGAACACGAAGAACAGGTGCTCCGACAGGTTCATCTGCAAAATGGCCTCTTCGACCGACATGGGGCGGGCCGGGAACGTTTTGGTGCGAATGCGGAACTCGCCCTCTTCCTCAACGTCGGTCATGTCGTCGGGCCGCGGCGTAAAGGCCCCCTGCCGCAGGCGGCGCTCCAGGCGGGTCTTGTTTTTTCTGATCTGTCTTTCCAGCGCTTCAACGGCTTCGTCGATGGCGTTCTGGAACGTATCGGCGCCTACCTCGCTGCGAAAGACCGTGCCGGCGTGATAAATGGTGATCTCGGCGTACTGCTGATTGTGCCGGCAGGAAAAGGAGACCTCGGCCTCGTCTTCGTCACCGAAAAACCGGTCGAAACGGGCCAGTTTTTTGGCCGTCAGATCGCACAGCGACTGGCGCGGGTTCATCTGTCTGCCACTGATCTTCAGTTTCATGGTACATCCGCCTTTCTTGTCCTTTTGCATTCTCCGCTCCGGACAATTCTATTATAGCACGTTCCGCGTGAAAAATAAAGGGTGATCGCGTGATTTTTCAAAGAATATTCGCAGGACTACGGCACTTTCCGTTCCGCTGCGTCCAATCCGATCTCGATAAGCCCCATGACCGCCGCCGTGACGGGGCACGGGTCGAAGACCGATCGCAGCGCGTCGGGCCCCGCGCCGAGACCGGAAGCGGTGACGCGGGCAAACCAGAAAAGGAACAAAAACGGCACCACGCGCAGCACGCCGAACAAAACGAGGATCAGGCGGCGCGGCACGAACAGCGCCAGCCGGAAGTCGGACTTGGCGCGCGCCTCCGGCGTTTTCGCGCAGCGCGCCGACACGTTTTCGCACAGCAGGAACACGGCAAACAGCACCGCGGCGATCCACAGCACGACCGTGACGACCGCGCCGGCCGTCAGCGTGCCCCAGAAGGCGTCGGAAGAGCCCTTGCGGGCGCCGCCGAAATAGTCGCGGGCGCTCTCGAATACGCTGAAAAGCAGACGCAGGGGCGAGAGCATCAGTTTGCGGCCGTACTGCGTGCCGCTCGCCACGTGAAAACACGCCAGCAGAGCGGGCGCGGCCACCGCGAGCAACGGCCAGCTCCAGCGCAGCAGGTGCAGCCACAAAAACGGCTTTTTCTCTCCCCGTTCACCCTCGTTTTCGGGCAAAGGCCGCTCGTCTCGCCGGGGGGCATCGTCGGGCGTCATACCTGTTTCTCCATGAAGAACGCGGCCTCTTCGTCGGCCACGGAAAGCGCCACCGCGAGCGGCGCGGCCGCAAAGCCCTGCCCCACGTAAGAACTGTCTTCCTGCCCCGAAAAGCCCATGTGCCAGCGGATGGCCAGTGCCTCTTCGCGCTTCAGCTGCATGAAGGCCTGCACCATGTAGACCGATTTTTCGCCGTGTCCGTAGGGGAACGTATCTTCTATGGTGTAGTTCTCGACCTCTTTCCATTTGCCGGTCTCGGGGTCTTTGACGTTGCGCTTGCCCGGCTTGTAAAAGTTGACCTTGCACAGATCGTGGCACAGCGCCACGATGGCGATCGTTTCTTCATTGTAGGCAAGCCCGTACCGTTCCCTGACGCGCGGCCGCGCCAGATAATCGACCAGGCAGTCGTAGACGTTGAGCGAGTGTTCGACGAGCCCGCCGGGATAGTTACCGTGATAGCGGGTGCTGGCGGGCGCGATGAAGAAATCGCTCTCGTTTTGCAGCCAATTCAGCAGTTTTTCAGCCCCGTCCCGGTGTATTTTGGCGCGGAACAGCCCCAAAAACCGCTCTTTGTTCTCGTTGATATTTTGCTGTTGCAGCTCGTCCATATCCGTTTCTCTCCCTTGTGCCCCGCGGGCTTTTTCTTGTTTTCATTGTAGCACATCGCGCGGCACTTGTAAAGGTCGGGGGCGATTTTTTTGCGCGGAGTATAGACATTTATCCGTTTTTATGTTACAATAAATTATCTATACGGAAAATGAGGCGATATCATGGAAACACCCAAACTGTCTGTGCTGCCCTACAAGGGCACGCGGGATTTCTTTCCCGACGAAATGCGGGCGCGCAGCCGCTTTTTTGACAGCGTGCGCCGCACCCTGCAAAAAGAATGCTTCGAGGAATACGGCGGCCCCATGCTGGAGTCGCTGGATCTTTACGCCGCCAAGAGCGGCGAGGAACTGGCCAAAGAGCAGACCTACCACTTTGAAGATCGCGGCGGGCGGCAACTGGCCATACGGCCGGAGATGACCCCCACCGTGGCGCGCATGGTGGCGGAAAAGATCGGGGAGCTGAACTTTCCGCTGCGGTGGTACTCCTTTCCGAACATGTATCGCTACGAGCGCCCCCAGCGCGGCCGTCTGCGCGAATTCTGGCAGCTGAACGTCGACGTGTTCGGCTGTGACGGCGTGGAAGCGGACTTTGACTGCATCAAGGCCGCCGTGGATATCCTGACCGACATGGGCGCCGACGCCTCTATGTTCACGGTGCATATCAACAACCGCCGTTTCTTCAACGACGTGTTGGCCTCGCTGACGGGTTTTGACGCCGCAAGTGCCAAAAAGGTGTCGAAAATCGTTGACCACAAGGGCAAGGTCAGCCGCGAGGTGTACGAGAAGGAACTGACCGATCTCGGGCTGGACGCGGCGAGCATTCAAAAGATCGACGCGCTCTATGACATGGACGTGGGGACCGCCACGGCGCTCTGCCCCGGTTCGGCGGGCGCGACGGAACTCGGCGACCTCTTCGACCTGCTCGACAAAACGGGGCTTGCCCCCTTCTGCACCTTCGATTTCGGCATCGTGCGCGGTCTTGACTACTACACCGGCACGGTGTTCGAGGTGTTCGACAACGCCCCCGACAACAACCGCGCCATGTTCGGCGGCGGCCGCTACGACAATCTGGTCGGGCTGTTCGTGAACAACGCCAAAGTGTCGGGCGTCGGCTTCGGCATGGGCGACGTGACGCTGGAAAATTTCATCAGCACCCACGGCCTTCTGCAGGCGGCCGAGCAAAAGACGGCGCGCGTGCTGGTCGCCCGCTTTGCGGACGTGCCCCTTTCCGAATACGTGGCGCTGTGCGACGCGTTCCGCCGCGTCGGCGTGCCCTGCTCCGTCTATCTCGGCAGCAAAAAGTTCGGCAAGCAGATCGACTACGCCGTGCGGGGCGGCTACACGCACGTGGCCATCATGGGCGGCGACGAACTGGCCGCGGGACAAGTCAAACTCAAAGATCTCGCCACCCGCGAGGAGACCGTCAGGCCCCGCGACCGGGCGGCCGACGACCTTTGCTGAAAGGCGGTTTTTTATGGTTTACGTTTTTTTAGCCGACGGCTTTGAAGAGATCGAGGCCCTGACCCCCGTTGACCTTTTGCGGCGCGCGGGCGTGGCCGTGACCACCCTCGGCGTGGGCGGCAA
>CAMZFG010000060.1 GCA_947306035.1 uncultured Clostridia bacterium
ACCGTTTCGGGGTCTGTCAGCCACGCGCCGCAGGCGGCGATGCGCTCGGCGGCGTGCTTTTTCTTGCGGGCGCGCATCAGACGTTGAAGCGGAAGACCACCACGTCTCCGTCCTGCATGACGTAGTCCTTGCCCTCGCTGCGGAGAAGCCCGGCTTCCTTGACGGCGGCCATGCTGCCGAGGCGCCTCAGGTCGTCGAACGCCACCACCTCGGCGCGGATGAAGCCGCGCTCGAAATCGCTGTGGATCTTGCCGGCGGCGCCGGGCGCTTTGGTGCCTTTGACGATGGTCCAGGCGCGCACCTCTTTCGGGCCCGCGGTAAGAAAACTGATCAGGCCGAGCAGAGCGTAACTGGCCTTGATCAGACGATCCAGCCCGCTTTCGGCAATGCCGAGATCGGAGAGGAACGCCTGCTTTTCCTCGCCGGAAAGTTCGGCGAGTTCCGCCTCGATCTGCGCGCAGACGGGCAGCACGGCGGCGTTCTCGGCGGCCGCCAGGGCTTTGAGTTTGGCGTAAAGCGGGTTGCCGACGGGTTCTTCGCCCGCGTCGTCCTCACCCACGTTGGCCACGTAAATGACCGGCTTCATGGTAAGCAGAGGCGTGTCGGCGAACAGCGCCTTCTCCTCGTCCGAAAGTTCGACGGTGCGGGCCGTTTGCCCCGCTTCCAGCGCCGCCAGCACGCGTTCCAGCACAGAAAGTTCCGCCGCCATGGCGCGGTCGCCCTTCATGGCTTTTTTGGTGCGGTCCACGCGCCGCCCCAGCACTTCCATATCGGAGAGGATCAACTCCATGTTGATGGTCTCCACGTCGCGCGCGGGGTCGACGGAGCCCTCCACGTGGATGATGTTATCGTCGGCAAAGCAGCGCACCACGTGCAGAATGGCGTCGACCTCGCGGATGTGCGAGAGAAATTTGTTGCCGAGCCCTTCGCCCTCGGCCGCGCCGCGCACCAGCCCCGCGATGTCCACGAATTCCACCACGGCGGGGGTGTATTTTTCGGGGTGATACAGTTCGGCGAGAAAGTCGAGCCGCCCGTCGGGCACGGGCACCACGCCCACGTTGGGGTCTATGGTGCAGAAGGGATAGTTGGCAGATTCCGCTCCCGCCCCCGTCAGGGCGTTGAACAGCGTGCTTTTGCCCACGTTGGGCAGACCTACGATACCCAGTTTCATGGTCTTCTCCTTTGTCGTGTGTCGTTGGCATCATAATAGCACAAAACGCGGCGCCTTGCAAGTGTCCGCCGCGAAAAAGAAGCGCTTTTGCGGTCTCATTTTCCAAAAAATATGAACTTTTTGAAAAAAAGGCCTTTTCAAATATTAAAAAATGTGCTATAATGCTAGAGAATATAGACAAGTCAGTCGAAAATCCGAAACCGGGAGGAAAGACAATGGTTGGCACAAAAATTCTGGTCGTGGACGACGATATCGACATCTGCGATATCCTGAAAACGCATTTTGAGGCCGAGGGCTGCGAGGTCACCACGGCGAACGACGGCGTGGAGGCCGTGACGGCTTTCAAGACCGCAGAGCCCGATCTGGTGCTGCTGGACATCATGCTGCCCAAAAAAGACGGTCAGCAGGTCCTGGCCGATATTCGCAAAGAGTCGAGCAAGCCCGTCATCATGGTCACCGCCAAGGGCGAAGTGTTCGACAAAGTGCTGGCGCTCGAAATGGGCGCGGACGACGTCGTCGTCAAACCGTTTGACCTCAAGGAACTCAGCGCCCGCGTCAAGGCGGTCCTGCGCCGCTACCAGTCGCACATGCGCCCCGACGATTCGGACGTCATCATCTTCGACAACTTTGAGATCAGCCAGGATCGGTTCGAACTCAAACTGAAAGGCAAAAAGGTCGACATTCCGCCGAAAGAACTGCAACTCCTTTACTGCCTTGCCTCCAACCCCAACCGGGTGTTCAGCCGCGAACAACTGCTCGAGCACGTGTGGGATTTCGCGTTTCTCGGCGACAGCCGCACCGTTGACGTGCACATCAAGCGCCTGCGCGAAAAGCTGGAAGGCGTCTCCGACAAGTGGGCGCTGAAAACGGTGTGGGGCATCGGCTACAAGTTTGAACTTTATAACTGACGGATAGGGTCGCCGGTCGGAAATGGGCATTGCATGCGTGCAATCGCCCTTTCTGTCTTTTTGACGACCGCGGGGTCGGCATGAGAAAGGAGGGAAAAGTGATGTTCAAAAGCGTGTTCGCTAAATATATCACCACGTTCATGTGCATCATTTTCATCAGTTTTCTCATTCTGACGCTGCTGATCGCCATTATGGTCAACAACTACGCCGCAGACGCCAAGCGGGACGCGCTCTCCGTGGCGGCGACCAACGCGGCCGATTTTCTCGGCGACCGCATGCCCGCCAACTCCACCGAAAAAGAGGGCTTTGCCCGTATGATCCGCACCATGTCCGTCGACGCCAAGCGCGTCATGGGCACCATTCCGGCGGCGGAAGACGACGTGACCATGCTGGTGACGGACCGCGACGGCAACGTGCTGCTCGTCACGGGCAACGAGAGCCGCGTCAAAGAGGGCGGCCGCGTGCCGCGCGCCGTGCTGGACGACGTCAACAGCGGCACCGTGGTGTCGGGCAGCGAAGATCTCGGCAGCGTGCTTTCCGGCTCCTATTTTTACTGCGCCGCCCCCGTGCTGGCTTCCGGCAACGACGAGGTGTGCGGCACGGTGTTCGCCTGCTCCGGTTCCGACCGGCAGGACGCCCTGCTCGGCGTGGTCATCAAAACGGTCATCATCGGCAGTCTTTGGATCATGCTGGCCGCCCTTGTCGCCGTCTATTTCATCACCGAAAAGATCATCGGGCCGCTGCGCGACATGAGCGATATGGCGCGTTCCTTTGCCGCCGGCAACTTTGAGGCGCGCGTGCCCGTGCGCGGACACGACGAGGTGGCGGAACTGGCCACGGCTTTCAACAACATGGCGGGGTCGCTTTCACAGCTCGAAACGCTGCGCAATACCTTTATGGCCAACGTGTCGCACGATCTGCGCACGCCCATGACCACCATATCGGGCTTTATCGACAACATCCTGTCGGGCGCCGTCCCGCCGGAAAAACAGCCCTATTACCTTTCGCTCATCCGCGGGGAAGTGCAGCGCCTGGCGCGTCTGGTCGCCTCGCTGCTCGACATTTCCCGCATCCAGGCGGGCGACCGCAAATTCGAGATGAAACCCTTTGACGTCTGCGAGATGGCGCGCCTGATCCTCTTCTCGTTCGAGCAGAAGATCGAAGACAAAAAACTCGACGTCGACTTTGCCTGCGACGAAGAGCGCATCGTGGCGCTGGCCGACCACGACGCCATTTACCAGATCCTGTATAATATCTGCGACAACGCCGTAAAATTCTCAAGAGAGGGCGGCAAACTCTCCGTTTCGCTGAAGAATACGGAAAACGGCCGCGTGTGCGTCAGCGTGTATAACGAGGGCGCCGGCATTGCCGCCGAGGACCTGCCCTTCGTGTTCGAGCGGTTCTATAAGGGCGACAAGAGCCGCGGCCTTGACAAAACGGGCGTCGGCCTCGGCCTGTTCATCGCAAAGACCATCATCGACGCCCATCACGAAAAGATCTGGGTGGAAAGCGAGCAGGGCGCGTGGTGCCGCTTCTCCTTCACCCTGCCGCGCGCCGACGCGGACTGAAAACGTGAGAAAGGAGTTCCATGGCAGAACAGCAAAACGACCGCACGGAAAACGCCGGGCAGTCGGAATTTACCACTGATATAAAAGAAACTCCAAAAGAGCAGGAAGTTCTTACCACCGATACGGAAAACGCCACGGACGAGCAGGCGGTTTCTCCCACCGACGCGGAAAACGCCACGGAAGAACAGGCGGTTTCCCCCGCCGACGCGGAAGCGCCCGCCGACGAGCCGCCCGCGCCGACCTGGCGCTACGTGACCGTTCCCGACGAGCAGGGCGGCGTTCGCCGTTTTGCCGCGGTGTTCGCGCTGGTGTTCGGCCTTGCCGCGGTGCTGTTGGTCGGGGCGCTGTTCCTCGGCAAAAGCGGTTTTCATTTTGTCGATCACGTCAATACCACGCAGACCGTGTACGTGCGGGAATACGATCCCGCCTCGGGGCTGCTGACCCCGAACGAGGCCGCCGACCGTGCCAGGCAGTTTACCGTGGCCGTTTCGGTGCGCACCGCCGCGGGCGTTTCGGGCGTGGGTTCCGGCTTTGTGTGGCGTGAGGACGGATATATCCTGACCAATCACCACGTGGTGGAGAACGCCGCCTCGGTGCAGGTGCTGTTCTCGTCGGGCGAGGCGCTCGACGCCACCGTGGTCGGCAGCAACGCCGACGCGGACGTGGCCGTGCTCCGCGTGGCGCGCACCGGGCTCACGGCAGCCCCCGTCGGGCAGTCGTCTCTGCTGTTGACGGGCGACGACGTGGTGGCCGTCGGCACGCCGGCGCGGCTCGATTTCGCGGGCACCGCCACCTTCGGCAAAGTCTCCTGCCCCGCCCGCATCATGACCTTTACCGACGAGTCGGGCGTGGTCAGTAAAAAAATGACGCTGATCCAGACGGACACCAGCGTCAATCCCGGCAACTCCGGCGGCCCCCTGGTCGATATGTACGGCCGCGTGGTGGGCATTGTCGTGATGAAAGTGATGAGCGTGGGCGGCACCAACTACGACGGCATCGGCTTTGCCATTCCCATCGACGGGGCGGTGATCGTGGCCGAGGCCATCGTGCGCGACGGCGCCTTTACCGGCGTCAATCCCATTGCCGCGCCCCGCACGCTGCTCGGCGTTTCCGGCCGGGGCCTTGCCGCCGGCAAGTGGTATTCCGACCCCGCCAAAGAGGAGATCACCGAATCCGATACGGCGACGGAGACCTGCACGTTCCGCATGCCGACGGACGGCATTTACGTCATGTCCGTGGGCGACGGCGGCGCCGTCGGCAAGATCGAGGTCGGCGATATCATCACCCGCATCGACGGGCTTCGTATGTATACCATTTACGACGTCATCGCGGCGGTCAACCGGCGTCAGCCCGGCGAGATCGCCACCGTCACGCTGCTGCGGGAAAGCGGCGGCGATTACACCGAACGAACGGTCGAAGTATTACTCACGGCGGAGCGTTGACGCCCCGCGAAAGGAAGGATGAACTATGCTTTTCCCATTGGAAGCGCTCCGCACGCTGACGCCGGCGAACTGCGCGTGGGTCGCGCTGGTGCGGCTGGCGATCGCCGCGTTCTGCGGCGGCTGCATCGGGCTTGAGCGCGGGCGCAAACGCCGCCCCGCCGGTTTCCGCACGCACATGCTGGTCTGCATCGGCGCGGCTTTAGCCATGGTTTTAAGTCAATACCTGTCCATGATGACCACGTCCTACTGGGCCGATATGGTCACCTTTTCGGGCAACCGCTTTACCGACGTTTCGCGTTTCGGCGCGCAGGTCATCAACGGCATCGGCTTTCTCGGCGCGGGCACCATCATCGTCACGGGGCACCAGGAAGTCAAAGGCCTGACCACCGCGGCGGGTCTCTGGGCCGCGGCCTGCACGGGGCTGTGCGTCGGCGCCGGATACTACGAGGGCGCGCTGCTCGGCTGCGTCCTGATCCTGGCTACCATCGTCCTGCTCTCGCGCGTCGAGCGCTGGATCATGGCGCGTTCCCGCAACCTCAATATTTACGTACAATTCGTCAACATCGACGACGTGGGCGCCATCATCGCCGCCATCAAGGAGCAGGGCATCCGCATTCTCGACGTGGATATCCACAAGCACCAAAGCGGCGATCTCAACCAGAGCGCGGTGTTCTCGGTGCGGCTGCCCAAGCGCCTGCACCACGCGGTGCTGCTCTCGTCGCTTGCCAAAGTCGAAAACGTGCGCGCCATTGAGGAACTGTAAGGAGAGGGGGAGAGAACATGAAAGAGTTTATCGATCTGATCCGTTTTACGAACGGTTTTAATTTCTGGGGCGTGCTCGTGCGCCTGGTGCTGGCCGTGCTGTGCGGCGGCGTCATCGGCATCGAGCGGGAACACAAACGCCGTCCGGCCGGCTTCCGCACCCATATCCTCATCTGTCTCGGCGCGGCGCTGACCACCATCACCAGCCAGTACATCTATCTGCAGCTCGATCTGTTTACCGACCTCGCGCGTCTCGGCGCGCAGGTCATCGCGGGCATCGGCTTTATCGGCGCGGGCACCATCATCATCACGCGCCGCCGGCAGGTCAAGGGCCTGACCACCGCGGCGGGCCTCTGGGCCTCGGCCATCGTGGG
>CAMZFG010000061.1 GCA_947306035.1 uncultured Clostridia bacterium
ACCATGCCCCACGGCACGACGCTCGCGGGGCTCGGCAACGCGACGAAGATCGTGCTGAAAAAAGAGGTCGAAAAGGGTGCGGCCGTGGCTATGGACTCTTTTTGCACCGTCAAAGACCTGACCCTGATCGGCGAGGGCGAAAACGGCCTGCCCGCCGCGGCGGAGATCTGCCCAGAGGGTCACGGCCGCTGTGAATATGCCGACGCGATACCGAAAACGCTCGGCACGCGGCACGGCATTCTGTTCGGCGGCACCGCCGACACGCACGACTGGGCGAACCAACCGCACCACGGCGTGATCGAAAACTGCCGCGTTCTCGGCTTTTCGGGCGGCGGCATCACCTGCGTCGACACGGGTTACAGCATCAACGCCTCGATGACCGTGTCGGATTGTCACATCCTCTGTTGCGGCGCCGGCATTTACATTCCCCATTACAGCGAGTATCATAAGTTCACCAACGTGCTGTGCAGCGACAACCTGTTCGGCTGCGTCAACAACGGCGGCAACAACGTGTTTGTCAACTGCGGGTTCAACTCCAATACCACGGGTTTTGTCATCGACAACCGCGACGGCAAGGCGGTCAACAATTCCCACGGCTCGGCGATCGCCTGCACCTTTAACCACAGCGACGGCAACCACGGCGTCGGCGTGGCCCTGTACGGCGTTTCGTGGGGCTTCGTGTTTGCCGGCGGCAATCTGGGCTATTCCAAGATCGTCGCGGAAAACGCGACCGGCGTGCAGTTTGACAACATGAACTTTCTGCACACGGTGGAGATCAGCGCAAAGGGTTCGAGACCGTTGTTCTTCTGCGGCGACGTCTTTTTCAAAAAGCCCGCCCTGACCCTCTCCGAGGGCGCATCTGTCCGCTTTTCCGACTGCTTTACCGTCGAGGGCGAACCGATCGGATAAAACAAAATGAAAAAGACCGCCGCGGCGGTCTTTTTTTGCTGCATGAACCGGCATTTTTGCCATTATAATGCAATGAACGATCAAAATACGGAACAAAAACGCAAAAAGCCCTTGCCAAGTTAGCAGCGGCTAATTATAATAGCAAGTGATAGCATTGAAACTTTCGTTCATCGGCCGTTTTTCGGCCTTTCGGGACAGGAGACAAAAGCATGACACTCAAAGAGATCAAAGCGGGCGGGGCCGCGCGGGTGCTGTCCGTGGGCGGCAGCGGCGCCCTGCGCCAACATTTTCTCGATATGGGCATCATTCCCGGCACGCACGTCAAAGTGGTCAAATACGCGCCGATGGGAGACCCCGTCGAGATCTGTCTGCACGGCTACGAACTGACGCTGCGGCTGGACGACGCGGCGCAGATCAAGGTGGAGCCCGTTTTCGGCGAGGTGCCGCAGAAAACGTACGCGGCCGACCCCGTCAGCGAGCATTTGGGGCTCGGCGAGGACGGGCGCTATCACCCCAAAGGCAGCGGCGATCCCCTGCCGGACGGCACCCCGCTGACTTTCGCGCTGGTCGGCAACCAGAACAGCGGCAAGACCACGCTCTTCAATCAACTGACGGGCGCCAAACAGCACGTGGGCAACTTTCCCGGCGTGACGGTCGACCGCAAGGACGGCGCGATACAGGGACAGCCGAACACGACCATCACCGACCTGCCGGGCATTTATTCCATGTCGCCCTACTCCAGCGAAGAACTGGTCTCGCGCAACTTCGTGCTGCACGAAAAGCCGCGCGGCATCATCAACATCGTCGACGTCACTAACATCGAGCGCAATATGTATCTGACCATGCAGCTGCTTGAAATGGGCGTGCCCGTGGTGGTGGCGCTGAACATGATGGACGAGATGACCGGCAACGGCGGCTCGGTGGACGTCAACGCCATGGAAGCCATGCTGGGCGTGCCCGTGGTGCCGATCTCCGCCGCCAAAAATCAGGGCGTCGCGGAACTGATCGACCACGCGATGCACGTTGCCGAATATCAGGAAAAGCCGCAGCGGCAGGACTTTTGCGACGAAAAGGAGCACGGCGGCGCGGTGCACCGCTGTCTGCACGCGGTCATCCACCTGATCGAAGATCACGCCAACGCGGCGGGCCTGCCCGTGCGCTTTGCCGCCTGCAAGGCGATCGAGGGCGACAAACTGATCGTCGACCAACTGGGACTTGACAAAAACGAAAAAGAAACGCTTGAACATATCACCCTGCAAATGGAAAAAGAGCGCGGCCTTGACCGCAGCGCGGCCATTGCCGATATGCGCTTTTCCTTTATCACCAAAGTCTGCGCCCTTTGCGTCAAAAAGCCGAAAGAGAGCCGCGAACACACCAGAAGCCGCAGGATCGACCGCGTTCTGACCGGCAAATACACGGCCATTCCCGTGTTTATCGGCGTGATGGGACTGGTCTTCTTTCTGACGTTCAACGTCATCGGCGCCGGTCTGCAAAAACTGCTGGCAATGGGCATTGAGGCGCTGACCGCCGTCGTGGACAGGGGGCTTTCCGCCGCCGGCGTCAACGAGGTGCTGCACGGCCTTATTATCGACGGCATTTTCGAGGGCGTCGGCAGCGTGCTCAGTTTTTTGCCCATCATCGTGACCATGTTCCTCTTTCTCTCGCTGCTTGAGGACAGCGGCTACATCGCCCGCGTGGCGTTCATCATGGATAAACTGCTGCGAAAACTCGGCCTTTCCGGCCGCAGTATCGTGCCCCTGCTGATCGGCTTCGGCTGTACGGTGCCCGCCGTGATGGCGACCCGCACCCTGCCGAGCAAACGCGACCGCAAAATGACCGTTCTGCTGACGCCGTTCATGAGCTGCACCGCCAAATTGCCGATCTACGCCTTTTTCGTCAACGCGTTCTTCCCTCGTTTCAAGGCGCTCATCATGATCGGGCTGTACCTTTTCAGCATTCTGATCGGCATTTTCGTCGCCTTCCTCTACAAAAAAACGCTGTTCAAGGGCGAGGCCGTTCCCTTTGTCATGGAACTGCCCAACTACCGCCTGCCGAGCGTGCGCAACACCCTGCAGCTGCTTTGGGAAAAATCAAAGGACTTTTTGCAGCGGGCGTTCTCCGTCATTCTGATCGCCACCATCGTCGTGTGGTTTTTGCAAAGTTTTGATTTCCGCTTTGACCTGGTCACGAACTCGCAGCAAAGCATACTGGCCGTCATTGCCGGCCTGTTCGCGCCGCTGTTCGTGCCGCTGGGCCTCGGTGACTGGCGCATCGTGACCTCGCTGATCAGCGGCTTTATGGCCAAAGAAAGCGTCGTTTCGGTGCTGGAAGTGCTGTTCGGCAAAGAAGGCGGCGTGGCCGCGGTCATCGGGCCTTTGTCGGCCGCGACGCTGCTCGTTTTCAGTTTGCTCTATACGCCCTGCGTGGCGGCGGTCGCCTCGGTGCGGCGGGAACTCGGCCGCAAGTGGGCCTTGTACGTGGTGGTGTGGCAATGCGCGGTGGCCTGGATCGCCGCATTGTTCGTCCACCTGATCGGCCTTTTGCTCGGGGCGGCGTGAGGAGAACGCTATGAAGATCGTGGATATCGTGATCGTCGTCGTCATCGTCGCCGCCGTGTGCGCCGCGCTGTGGTTCATACGCAAAAATCGCAAAAGCGGCGGCTGTTCCTGCGGCTGCGCGAACTGTGACAAGGCGTGCCGAAAGGCGAACAAAAAATAAAAAAGGGCGGCAAAAGCCGCCCTTTTTTTCGTTTACGTCGCCACGGTCATGGCGGCCACGGTCACGCCGGGGTCGCTTTTCCCCGTCGGCGTGAAGGTCACCGTTTTCCGCTCGCCGGGCAAAAGCGAAAACCAGTTGTCGGAAAAGATCGCCTCGCCCTCCAGGCGCACGACGTGCACGTAGCCGGACGCGCGCAGGGTGACGGTGTCTTTCCCGATCGTCGCTTCGACCGGGGCTTTGACGAGCGGCAGCGTTCCCTCTTTGTAAAACGCGCGGTCGCGCGCGTCACCGCCGACGTCTGCCGTCAGCCACCCGCCTTTTTCGGGCGCGGGGAGCGGGAAGCGCACCGCGTCCTGCGCCGGGACAACGGCCCCGAAGGCGCTGTCTTCGGTCATGTCGCCCGCCGCCGAAAACCGGCGCGGCGTGACCGACACTTTTTTGTCGACCGTGGACAGGTTGGACAGCACGAGCGTAAAAGCGCCGTTTTTCTTTTCGATCGACGCCAGCACGTCCGCGGCGCCGCGGCGAAAAGCGTACCACCCCGCTTTGGGCAGCGCGTCGTAATCCTGCAGCGACCAACCGGCCGCGGCGGGCCAGCAGTCGTCCAGCATCCAGAAGATCACGCCGCTGCAGTACCACAGGTGCCGCCGTGCCTGCTCCAGCGAGAGCCGCACCGTTTCCGCCTGCAAAAACTGCGTTTTGAACAGGCGATCCTCGCCGTCGCGAAAACGGCCGAACAGTTTTTCCGCGGCCATGCACAAATAGCAAAACAGCGTTTTTTTCAACTGCGGGTTCGACTGCGTGTGGTACTCCCACATGGCCTCGCCCTCGTAGATATCTTCGTCCGTCATCATCTTGCGCAGGGTCGGCGTGGACGCCGCGCCGAACGCGGGTTCCTCGGCGATGAAACGGGCAAGCAGTTTTTCGGCGCGCTCGCGGTAATCCGAAAGCGGATCGGCCGGGTCTTCGAGACAGCGGAAAACGTAACCGAGAAACTGCGTGTTATGCGTGGTGCCCACCGTTTTGGAGGCGTACTGATCGCCGCCGTAGGGGCTGGAAGGCAAAAAGGGACGCGACGGGTCAAGACGGGTCAGGACCGGCGCGATGGCGCCGAGCGCGGAAGCGCGCCCGCGGTAGGTCGGCAGACGGTCGTTGCCGCGCACGGCGTTCTCGTTGTCGCCGGACCACCACATCAGGCACGGGTGATTGCGAAGCGCGCGGGCGGCGAAAGCCGCCTCTTTTTGCATGGCCTCGGCAAACCACGCCTCTTCCTCGGGATAATCTCCGCACGCCATCAAAAAATCCTGCGTGACGAGAATGCCGAGCCGATCGCATTCGCGATAAAAATGCTCGCTGCCGAACACGCCGCCGCCCCACACGCGCAGCATGTTCACGCCCGCCGCCGCGCTGCGTTCCAGGTGCAGCGTTTCTTTCTGTTCGCGCACCTCGGAGAGGAACGGCTCGGTCGGCACCCAGTTGGCGCCTTTGCAAAAGACGCGCACGTCGTTGACGACCAGGGTAAAAGACGAGGTGGTCTCGTTGAAGTCGTAGGCGCGCCCGCTGCCCGTTTCTTTTTGCAGATAGAGACTCAGCGCGCGTTCCGCGCTGCCCTCTTCGTCGCGCCGCTGCAGAATGCGCATGGTGCGAATGCCGAACGGAACGCTTTTGACCCGCTCGCCGATCGTCACCGTCAGCGTGTAAAGCGGCTGTGCGCCGAAGCCGCGCGGCCACCACAGGTGCGGGTCGGGAATATCCCAGATCTCGCGGCGGGTCGGCTCGCGCACGTATTTTTCAAGCGAGAGAACTTCTTTGCCCGTCTCGTCCGTGACGCGCAGATGAACGGGAAAGCCCTGCTCAAAACAGCCGAATTCCAGATCGCAGACGACCTCGGCGCCCCGGCTGTCAAGCGCGCGGGTAAAAACGTACGCGTCCTTCAAAAACGGCTCGTCCTCAAACTCCACCCGGCAAGGGCGCACGATGCCGCAGGTGACGAAACGCATGCACCAGTCCCAGCCGTACGTGCATTGGATACGGCGGGTGTAAAGGCGTTCTCCCGTAAAGGCGTGGGCGCGCTCCGGTCTGCCCTCGACGCGGCGAACGGGCGACTCGAAACACACCCGGAGTTCGTTTTCCCCTTCCCGCAGCACGCCGTCGACGGGAATGCGCTGGGCGATGAACATATCGTCGCACGTGGCGACGACCGTGCCGTTCAGCACGACGCTGCAGTAGGTGTCGAGCGCGTCGAACACGAGCACCGCGCCGCGGCGCAGGCGCTCCACCGTGAACGTGCGCCGATAGACCCAGTCCTGCTTTTCGATCCATTGCGCCGCATCGGCGTTGTCGCGCCGGTAAAGGTCTTTCGGCAAAACGCCGGCCGCCTGCAGGTCTGTATGCACGCAGCCCGGCACCGTCGCCTGAAAGCGCCACCGTCCGTCGGCGGAAGCGCCCGTCCATGTTCCGCAAAGGTCTATCATGCTTTTTCTCCTCGTAAGGTGCCCGAAGCCGCGCCCGGCGCTCCGGAAGTGGTTTTCGCGGCACACCCGCGCCGCGTCCTTTTCCGGCATTTATGATAGCATAGAAAGCAAAGAAAATCAAGAG
>CAMZFG010000062.1 GCA_947306035.1 uncultured Clostridia bacterium
TCCGGCCGTTCCCGAAAGGCACGTTCACGCCGCACATGGACGGCGCCGAAGAGGACTTGCAGCGCATTTGCCGCGAGCGCGCCGCTTCTCTGTACGGCGACCCGCTGCCCGATATCGTCAGGGAGCGGCTCGACAAAGAGTTGACTTCCATCATCAAGCACGGTTTCGCCGTGCTGTATATGATCGCGCAAAAACTGGTCAAGTACAGCGAAGAGCAGGGGTATCTGGTCGGTTCGCGCGGTTCGGTCGGCTCCTCTTTCGTGGCCTCCATGGCCGGCATTTCGGAAGTCAATCCACTCCCGCCGCACTACTACTGCCCGCAATGCAGGCATTCCGAGTTCATCACCGACCATTCCTACGGCTCCGGCTTCGATATGCCGGATAAAAATTGCCCGGCCTGCGGCGCCAAAATGAACAGCGACGGGCACGACATCCCGTTTGAAACGTTCCTCGGCTTCAAAGGCGATAAATCGCCCGATATCGACCTGAACTTTTCGGGCGAGGTGCAGGGGCGCGTGCACAAGTACACCGAAGAACTGTTCGGCGCCGAAAACGTGTTCCGCGCCGGCACCATCGGCACGCTGGCCGACAAAACGGCGTTCGGCTTCGTGCTGAAATATCTGGAAGAAAAGGGCATATCGCTGCCGCGGGCGGAAATGACCCGCCTGGCCTCCAAATGCGTGGGCGTCAAGCGCACCACGGGTCAGCACCCCGGCGGCATCGTGGTCGTGCCGAAAGACCGCGAGATCTATGAATTCTGCCCGGTGCAGCACCCGGCCGACGACCCGAACTCCGACATCGTGACCACGCACTTTACCTTTGAATATCTGCACGACACGCTGCTGAAACTGGACGAACTCGGCCACGATATCCCCACCAAATACAAGTGGCTGGAACGGTTTTCAAATACCTCGGTGCTCGACGTGCCCATGAACGACAAAAAGATCTACGAACTGTTCAAAAGCACGAGACCGCTCGGCGTTGATCCCGCCGATATCGGCGGCTGTCAGCTCGGCACCTGGGGCCTGCCGGAACTCGGCACCCGCTTCATTCAGCAGGTGCTGACGGACGCGAAACCGAAAAATTTTGCCGACCTTTTGCAGATCGAGGGCCTGACGCACGGCACCGCCGTGTGGCTCGGCAACGCGGATCAGCTGATCCGTGAGGGGACGTGCGATATTTCGCAGGTCATCGGCTGCCGTGACAGTATCATGCTCGACCTGATCCGCTACGGCCTTGACCGCAGCGACGCGTTCAAGATCATGGAAGCCGTGCGCAAGGGCAAAGGACTGACGCCGGAATGGGAAAAAGAAATGCTGGAGCACGGCGTGCCCGACTGGTATCTCGGCTCCTGCAAAAAGATCAAATACATGTTCCCGAAGGCGCACGCCGCCGCCTACGCCATGTCGGCCATTCGCCTCGGCTGGTACAAGATCAATCTGCCCATCGCTTTTTACTGCACCATGTTCACGGTG
Organism: uncultured Clostridia bacterium; assembly: GCA_947306035.1. Lineage (GTDB taxonomy): Bacteria > Bacillota > Clostridia > Oscillospirales > CAG-272 > Firm-07. Next base: position 1,476 of record CAMZFG010000062.1, read on the forward strand.
GCGGGCGACGGGCTTGACGCCAACGTCATTCTGCGCGGCAAAAGAGCCGTTGACGCGCGCCTGACCGAGATCGAGAAGGCCGGCAAGAGCGCCGCGCCCATCGAGATCGCCTCTATTCCCATGCTGCAGCTGGTACAGGAGAGCATGGCGCGGGGCATCCGCTATCTGCCCGTCAGTCTGGAAAAATCCGAGGCGCGCGCGTTCGTGCCCGAAAACGGCTCGATCCGTCTGCCGTTCTCCTCGCTGCCGGGTCTCGGCGAAAACGCGGCGGCTTCCATCGTGGCGGCGCGCGAGAGCGAACCCTTTTTCTCGATCGAGGACGTACAGATCCGCGCGGGGCTGAACAAGAGCGTGATGGAAGTGCTGCGCGGCGCCCGCGTGTTCGACGGCATTCAGGAGACCGACCAACTCTCCCTGTTCTGACGCTATGGAAAACATACGATACTTTGAAGAACTGCCCTCGACCAACGACGCGGCGAGGGAAGCCGCGCAGGGCGGCGCTCCCGCCTATTTTACCATAGCCGCAAGGCGACAGACGGCGGGGCGGGGGCGACAGGGGCGCACCTTTGCCTCGCCCCCCGGCGGCGCCTATTTCAGCGTAGTGCTGCGCCCGCGTCTGACGCCCGCCGAATACGGCCGCGTCACGCCTTTCGCGGCGTTGGCCGTGCGGCGCGCCGTTCGTGAGACGGCGCAAGTCGACCTGGATATCAAATGGGTCAACGACCTGTTGTACCGGGGCAAAAAAGTGTGCGGCATCCTCTCGGAATCGGGCGTTGACCGAAACGGCGAGCCCTTCGTCGTGCTCGGCATCGGCATCAACACGCAAAAAAGCGTTCTGCCGCCGGAACTTGAAAAGATCGCCGGCTGCGTGCCCTGCGGGGACGACCGCGCGCTGATCGCCGCCGTCGTGCGGCAGCTGCGTCAGGGACAGACCGAAATGGAGAGCGGCGCGTTTTTGCCGGCATACAGGCGTGCCTGCGTTTCGCTCGGTCAAACCGTTCTTTTGATCGACGGCGCGCGTCGGGAGACCGTTTTTGCCCTGGATATCGCGCAGAACGGCGGTTTGATCGTGCGGTGCGCGGACGGCAGCCGCAAAACGGTCGTCGGCGGAGAAATTTCACTGCGGCCGGCACCGAACGACAAGATCTGACATAACCTTACAGCAGAAGATCATTCTTTTGCTGTGAGGTTTTTTATGTTTACCAAAAGTGTTGCCGTTCTCGGCGGCGATCGCCGCCAGATCTCGCTGGGTCTGCGCCTGATCGAGGCGGGGCTCACCGTGCGCCTTTTCGGTCTGCCGCGCGCCCTGATCGCCGCGCCGCTGCAGGCGGCGGAAAACTGGCAGGAAGCCGTGGCGGGCGCGGCCGCCGTCATACTGCCGCTGCCGGCCTCGCAGGACGGCAGGCACGTCGCCATGCCCCTGACGCCGGAAGAAAAAGCGCCGCGCCTTGACGAACTGCTTTCTTTTTTGCCCGCCGGCACGCTGCTGACGGGCGGCAAACTCGACGAGGGCCTGCAAAAGCGGGCGCAGGAACGGGGCGTTGCCTGTTTTGACTATTTCACCTCTGAAGAACTGCAGCAAAAAAACGCCCTGCCGACGGCGGAAGGGGCGCTGATGATCTTGATGGAGCGTTTGCCGCGCGTGATGCGGGGCGCGCGCATCGCCGTGATCGGTTACGGGCGCGTCGGGCAGGCGCTGGCGGGGCTTCTGGTCTCGGTCGGAGCGGAAGTGACCGTGGCGGCGCGGCGGCGCGAGGTGCTGGCAAAAGCGGTCGACAGCGGGTGTCAGTCCCTCCTGATCGGCGACGATACCACGCTGATGCCGCTGACGGCAGGGTATCACGCCGTTTGCAACACGGTGCCGCATTGCCTGTTCGGCGAAAAAATACTCTCCGCCATGTCGCGCGACACGCTGTTGGTCGAATTGGCCTCTTCGCCCGGCGGCATCGACGCGAAAGCGGCGAAAAAACACGATATTTCCGTGATCTACGCCCTGTCGCTGCCCGGCAAGTACGCGCCTGTCACGGCGGGGGAGATCATTGCCGACACGGTGCTGTCGCGGCTGTACGAGGAGGGTGTGATATGATCGGTTTTGCGTTGTGCGGCTCCTTTTGCACCATCGGGCGCGCTTTGGACGAACTGGAGCATCTTTCGCTCTCCTACCCGGTGCAGGCCGTCTGCAGCGAGATCGTCTGGCAAACGGACACGCGCTTTGCGTCTGCCAAAAGTGTGATCGAGCGCGCCGAGCGCATCACGAAGCGGCCCGTGATCCATACCATCGTGGGCGCGGAACCGCTGGGGCCCGCCACGCCCCTCGAGGCGCTGGTCGTGTGCCCCTGCACGGGCAACACGCTGGCCAAAACGGCAGGCGGCATCACCGACACGGCCGTGACCATGGCCGTCAAGGCGCACCTGCGCTCCGACAGGCCGCTCGTCATCGCCCTGGCTTCCAACGACGCGCTTTCGGCCAACCTCAAAAACATCGGGGCATTGCTGACACGCAAAAACGTTTATTTCGTACCCATGCGACAGGACGACCCCGTCGGCAAGCCCCACTCCCTCGTCGCCGACTTTTCGCTGTTGCTCCCCACGCTGACGGCGGCGCTGGCGGGGAAGCAGTATCAAAAGATCTTTCTGGCATGAAAAAAGGCCGCGCCCGCGGCCTTTTATTCTTGTTTCGTATCGGCGCTCTCTTCGTCCGTCGCGGGCGGCGACGCGCGTTTTTTCTTTCTGCGCACCAAAAAATAGATCAGGAAGAACAGCGCCACGACCCCCACGGTGACCGCGCCGAATATCAGCGATACCCGCAGATCCGACTTGCCGAACACGGCGCCGCAAACGACCGACATCAGAATGCCTGGCAGGCGGCCGAGCGTGGAGATCAGCACGAAGACCCAGAAGCGCATCTCGGTCACGCCCAGCACGTACGCCATCATATCTTTGGGCAGACCCGGCAGGATAAAGGCCGTCAGCGCCACGGTATTTGCGCGCTTACTTTCTTTCAAAAAGGCCGCTTTTTGCAGTTTTTCTTCGGAATAGAACAATTTGACGATGCGAAGCCCGAAAATGCGGGAGAGCCAAAAGGCCACGACCGAACCGAGAAGAATGCCGAGCGAGGTGAGCAGCGCGCCCTCGAAAATGCCGAAGCAGTAGCCGCCCGCTATCTCGAACGGAATGCCCGGAATGATCGCCAGCACGACCTGCACGGCGCAAAGACCGACAAAGATCAGGCGGCCCGTAAAGTAGTGCCCGTCGATGCGCCGGCGAAAACTGGCGGGGTCGCGGACGACGTCGATCAGTTTATTCTGAAACAGCAGGGTGAGTACGACGACGGCGGCAAGGAAAACGAGCAGAATACTGCCGCTGACGACGCGGCGCTTGTTCTCGGCGGTCACGGGCTTTCTCCTTTCGGTCGGTTTTCATCAGTATAGCACGTTCCGGGCAAAAATGCAACGGCCGCGCTTGTCATAACGCCGAAAAAAGTGAAAAAACAGTCGCTTGACGGCGACACTTCACACGAAAAAGCGTTTTTTTCGCAAAAGTCTTTCAAAAAGGCCGCAAGAATGCTATAATAGGGATAAAGCACGCGCGCAAAAAACCGCGCGAAAACGAAAGGAACGCACCATGAAAGATATTTCCCGCAATCTGACCATGTTGTTCGACTACTACGAGTTGACGATGGGCAACGGCTATTTTCAGACCGGCATAGGCGACAAGATCGCCTATTTTGACGTATTTTACCGCGACAACCCCGACAACGGCGGTTATGCCGTCGTCGCCGGACTTGAACAGGTGGTCGAGTATATCAACGACCTGCGCTTTGACGACGACGATATCGCTTTTCTGCGCGGCAAAAAGTGCTTCAGCGAGGAATTTCTCGCCTATCTGCGCGGTTTTCGTTTCACCGGCGATATCTGGGCGGTGCCGGAGGGAACGGTCGTTTTTCCGGGCGAACCGCTCCTGACGGTGCGCGCGCCCGCCATTGAGGCGCAGTTCATCGAGACCTACGTGCTGATGATGATCAACCACCAGTCGATGATCGCCACCAAAGCCGCCCGCATCACCCGCGCCGCGCACGGCCGCGCCATCAGCGAGTTCGGCTCTCGCCGCGCCCACGGGGCCGACGCCGCCATTCTCGGCGCCCGCGCCGCCTATATCGGCGGTGTGGCCGGTACGGCCTGCGCCATTGCCGACGAGGTCTACGGCGTGCCCGCCACGGGCACCATGGCGCACTCCTGGGTGCAGATGTTCGACAGCGAGTATCAGGCGTTTCTCGCCTATTGCCGCATCTATCCCACCAACGCCACGCTGCTGGTCGACACCTACAACGTGCTGGAATCCGGCATTCCCAACGCCATTCGGGCCTTCAACGAGGTCTTGAAGCCGCTCGGCATCACCAAATGCGGCGTGCGCATCGACTCCGGCGACATCACCTATCTTTCCAAAAAGATCCGCGCCATGCTCGACGAGGCCGGCTGGACGGAATGCAAGATCATTGCCTCCAACTCGCTTGACGAGTATATCATCCGCGGTCTGCGGCATCAGGGCGCCGTGGTCGACGCGTTCGGCGTGGGCGAGCGGCTGATCACCTCCAAGACGGACCCCGTGTTCGGCGGCGTTTACAAACTCGCGGCCGTCGAGGACGAAAAGGGCAACATCATTCCCAAAATCAAATTGAGCGAGACCGCCGCCAAGATCACCACGCCGCACTTCAAAAAGACGTATCGCCTGATCGGCCGCACGAC
>CAMZFG010000063.1 GCA_947306035.1 uncultured Clostridia bacterium
TACAAGCGCATCTCGGGCTGCGGCTCGGGCACGGAATATATGGCCGTGACCCCGACGGGCGACCTTTACCCCTGCCATCAGTTCGTGGGCGAGACGGCGTTCCGCCTCGGCGACGTGTGGACGGGCGTGACCAACGAGGCCGTGCGGGCCGACTTTGCCGCCTGCAACGTCTATGCCCGCGAGGAATGCCGCACCTGCTGGGCGCGGCTGTACTGCTCCGGCGGCTGCGCGGCCAACGCCTATCACGCCACGGGCTCGGTGCGCGGCGTTTACGCTTACGGGTGCGAACTGTTCAAAAAGCGTATGGAATGCGCCATTGCGGTCGCCGTGGACAAAGCGTTGGAGGGCGAGCCATGACGAAAACGCCGATCTGCGATTTTGTCAGGCAATACGCGGCCGAAAGCCCCGTGCGCCTGCATATGCCGGGGCACAAGGGCAGGCCGGTGCTCGGGCCGGAGCCGCTCGATATCACCGAGATCGACGGGGCCGACGACCTCTATCTGCCCCGCGGCATCATCGCCGAGAGCGAGCGCATCGCGGGCTCACTGTTCGGCGCGGACACCTACTATTCGGCCGAGGGCTCTTCGCTCTGCCTGCGCGCCATGCTGTTTCTTTCCATGCAGGCGGCCGAAAAGCCCCGGAACGGGGCGCGTTTTTGCCTGCTCTCCGGCCGCAACGCCCATAAAACGTTGCTTTATACCGCCGCGCTGCTCGACTTTGACGTCGCGTGGCTGCACCCCGCCGCGGACGACGGCTATCAAAGTTGCACCGTGACGGCAGAGGGCGTGGAGCGGGCTTTGGCAAACATGAAAACGCCGCCGTTCGCCGTATTCCTCACTTCGCCCGACTACGTGGGCAACGTGACCGACCTCGCCGCCGTTGCCGCCGTATGCCGCGCGCACGGTCTGCCGCTGCTTGTCGACAACGCGCACGGCGCGTATCTGAAGTTTCTCGAAAAAAGCCGCCACCCGCTCGACCTCGGCGCGGCGATGTGCTGCGACTCGGCGCATAAGACCCTGCCCGTACTGACGGGCGGCGCCTATCTGCATCTATCTTCAAGTTGGGGCAAGGTGACGAAAAACGACGTGCTCTCTGCTCTGTCGCTGTTCGGCTCGACAAGTCCCTCTTACCTCATTTTGCAGTCGCTCGACGCGGCCAACCCGTATCTTGCCGCGCTCGGCGAACGGCTTGCCGCTTTTCTGCCGCACGTCGACGCGCTGAAAGAAACGCTGACGGCGGCGGGCTACGCCGTGACGGGCGACGAGCCCATGAAAGTGACCGTGCGCCCCCGCGCGCGCGGCTATACGGGCGACGCGCTCGCCGCCCTGCTCCGCGAACGGGATATCGTCGTCGAATACCACGACCCCGACGTGGTCGTATTGATGCCGACGCCGCAGAATACCCCCGACGAACTCTGCCGGGTCGGCCGCGTTTTGGCCGATATCCCGCCCCGTTCGCCCATTTCTGCCGCGCCGCCGCCCTACCGAAAGCCGATGGTGCGCCTCTCTCCCCGCCAGGCGTTGTTTGCCCCCCGCGAGACCGTGCCCGCGGCGAACGCGGTGGGGCGCGTGCTGGCCGATCCGGCCGTCTCCTGCCCGCCCGCCGTGCCGATCCTTTCCTGCGGTGAGATCGTGGACGAGGCCGCGGCGGCGCGCTTTGCCTACTACGGCGTGCAAGATCTGACCGTTGTCAAACGATGAATACGAAAAAGCCCGATGCGGTGCATCGGGCTTTTGTTTTTTATTTTCTGTGGTACAGGGCGGCGCGGCCTCTCGTGCCGCTTTTTTCAATGGCGCCGAGCGCCTCGAACACGAAGAGCACGTCGTAAAGGTCATATCCCGCAAGACGGGTCAGTTTTCCGAACGTTTTGGCGGTAAAATCGGGCGGCGCGTCGGCCGGAAACAGCGCGGCGTAATCCTCTTTTGCCGCAAAGCGCCGCACGTCGACCAGCGCCATGGGGATCAGCTCGTAGCGGTGGGAGCCCCGCTTTTTCTCTCTGCCCCAGCCGTCGCGCAGGCGGTACTCGTCAAAGGAGATGACGGGAAAGCACAGCGAAAAGCGCGGCGAACCCAGCCACGGGGCAAACGGCTTCAACTGCGTCAGCGGCGAGAACGGCCCGTCGCGGAGAGGAGAGCGGCGGCGTTCGGTGACCTCGCCCGTGGCAGGATCCATCCAGCTGATCCATTTTTCGGCGATCAGCGGATGCACCACCGTGACGCGATAGTCCGTTTCGCTCATATAGAATTCGATCTTTTGCCGCAGGGGGTAAAGGTCGCCCGTCTGGATCTCGTAGATCGCACCGTCGGCCGTCAGCACGTCGGCCACGAAGCGCCGCTTCCGATCCGCCGCGACCCTTTGCTCGTGGCAGGCCTCGTCGTCGCACACCCAGCGTTTGAGCAGCCCGTGCAGCCGCTTTTCGGCCAAAAGGCCGATGCCGTCACGCACTTTTACGCGCGAGAGCTCCTCGCGGCAAAGGCGCATGAAGGAGAGTTCTTCCGCTGCGGTCATCATGTGGCGATCCCCGCGAACTGGTTGCGATAGAGCTCGGCGTAGGCGCCGTTCTGACGAAGCAGCGCGTCGTGGTCGCCGATCTCCGCGATGACGCCGTTTTTGAGCACCACGATACGGTCGGCGTCGCGAATGGTGGAAAGGCGGTGCGCGATGATGAGCGACGTGCGATTGCGCATCAGCGCCACCATGGCCTGCTGGATCTGCATTTCGGTGCGGGTGTCCACCGAGGAAGTGGCCTCGTCCAAGATCAGGATCTTGGGGTCGGCCAGCACCGCCCGCGCGATGGAGAGCAACTGGCGCTGCCCCTGCGACAGGTTGCCGCCGCCCTCCGAAAGCACGGTGTCGTAACCCTCTGGCAGTCGGTCGATGAAGTCCGCCGCCCGCGCGAGGGCAGCCGCCTGCCGCATCTGCTCGTCGGTGGCGTTTGCCGCCCCGTACTTGATATTGGCGCGGATGGTGTCGCGGAACAGCACGGTGTCCTGCAGCACGATGGCGATGGCGCGGCGCAGTTCGTGCTTGCGGATATCGGCGATATCCACCCCGTCCACCGTGATACGGCCGCCGTCCGGCTCGTAAAAGCGCGTCAGCAGGTTGACCACCGTCGTCTTGCCGGAGCCGGTGGCGCCCACCACCGCGATCTTCTCGCCCCGGCGCACGGAGAGGTCAAAGCCCTTCAGCACCGGTTCGCCCGGCACGTAGCCGAAGTGCAGATCCTCAAACGCGATGTCGCCCTTGATGTCCGCCGCCGTCAGCGCCGCCTGCCCCGCGTCGATCTCGTCGGGGCTGTCCAGCATCTCGAAAATGCGCTCCGCGCCGGCCAGCGCCGTGAGAATGGCCGCGTACTGATTGGCGATCTGGTTGATGGGGTGCGTGAATTTTTTGGAGTAGGACAGCATGGACTGAATGTTGCCGATGCTGACGGTGCCGGCGCCGCCGAACAGGATCAACGCGCCGCCCGTGGCGGCGATCAGCACGTACTGCAGGTTGCCGAGAAAGTTCATGATGGGCCCCATGATCGAGCCCCATACTCTGGCCTTGACGGCGCAGTCGCGGAACTGTCCGCTGACGTCGGTGAAGGTGCCGATCGCCTTTTGCTCCTTGCCGAAGGCCATGACCGTCTGATAGGACGTGACCATCTCCTCCACGGTGCCGTTCATCTGCCCCAGCAGTTTTTGCTGGCGCACGAAGTATTTGCGCATGAATTTGGCCAGACCCGTGGAAACGAGAACGGAGAGCGGAATGGTCACCACGGCCACCAGCGTCATCAGCGGGCTCAATATCAGCATCATGACGAAAGCGCCCACCAGCGTCAGGAGCGCCGAAAACAGCGACGTGACGGACTGCGAAACGGCGTTGGAAATGTTCTCGGCGTCGTTGGTCATGCGCGACATGATGTCGCCGTGCCGGTGCGTGTCGGTGTAGGAGATGGGCAGGCGGGAGATCTTTTCAAACAGGTCGCCCCGCAGGGTGCAGACGGTGCGCTGCGAGAGTTTGGCCGCCAGAATGCCCATGAGATAATTGAGCACGCCGCTGACGGCAAAGAGAACGACCATGGCGATCAGGTAAAAATACAGACCCCGCGTGCGGCCCTCTCTGCCGATATAGTCCTCGGCGCGGGTATGCACCACGAAGGAAGTCTTGACGTCCGCGCCCCGCACGTCGCCGTGAAAATCGTACAGGATCTCGCCCGTGACGGCGTCGCGGTAGACGGGCTCGATGGCGTCGATGGCGCGCCCCTGGAAGAGCGGCCCCAACAGGTCGATGGCCGTGATGATCAGCATGATGCCGAGCAGCGCGATCAGCACCGCGCGGCTCTTGCCGATGTAGCGAAGCAGGCGGCGCAGCGACGCGCCGGTGTTTTTGGGCTTTTCGGCGTTCATGCGCCCCTGCATGGCGCCGCGGCCGCCGCCCGGCCGCAGGTTGATGACGGGCCTTGCTTGCGCGTTCGGTCTTTGTGCGTTGCCGTTCATTGCGCGCCACCCCCCATCTGCGAGGCGTAGATCTCGCGGTAAGCCGGCGAGATGCGCATGAGTTCGTCGTGCGGGGCGCAGGCCGTCACGGTGCCGTTTTCGATCACGGCGATGCGGTCGGCGTGCCGCACGCTGGCGATGCGCTGGGCGATCAGAATGACCGTGGTGTTCCGCAGTTTTTCGTGCAGCGCGGTGCGCAGCCGCGTTTCGGTCGCCAGGTCGAGCGCCGAGGTGGCGTCGTCAAAGATCAGGATCTCCGGCTTGCGCAAAAGGGCGCGCGCGATGGCGACGCGCTGTTTCTGTCCGCCGGAGAGCGAGGCGCCCTTTTCGGCGATGGGGGTATCGTATCCCTCGGCGAACGCGGTGATAAAATCGTCGGCCTGCGCCGTTTTCGCGGCCTCGCGCACCGCCGCGTCGTCGGCCGTTTCGTCGCCCCAGCGGATATTGCCGGCCACCGTGTCGGAGAACAGTTCGCTCTTTTGCAGCACGAAGCCGATCTTTTGCCGCAGCGCGGTGAGATCGTAGTCGCGCACGGGCAGACCGTCGACCAGCACCTCGCCCGCCGTCGCGTCGTAAAAGCGCGGTATCAGGCGCACCAACGACGACTTGCCGGAGCCGGTCGCCCCCACCACGCCGAGCGTTTCGCCCTGCCGTATCTCCAGATCGATGTCGTGCAGAACGGGCTCGCCCACCGTGCCGGGATAGCGGAACGACACGCCCCGGAACGCCACCGCGACCGGCGCTTTTTCGGCCGTTTGGCCGCCGCCCGTGATGACGGGGTCGCTTTCCAGCACTTCGCGCACGCGCTTGGCCGAGGCCAGCGCGCGGGAAACGGACTGAAACATCATAGTCACCATCATAATGGAGAACACGACCTGCGTCGTATAGGTCACGGCCGCCATGATGTTGCCCGTGCTCATGCCGCCGAGGCCGTCGGCAATGCGGCGGCCGCCGAGCCAGATGATGGCGATGACCGCAAAGTTCTGCACGATGACCAGCACCGGGTGGATGACGGCCATCAGGCGCAGCACCCGGTAGTTGACGTCGCGCAGGTCGCGGTTGGCCTGCCCGAAGCGCTCCACTTCATACGCCTCGCGCACCGAGGCCTTGACGACGCGGGCGCCCGACACGTTCTCCTGCACCACGCAGTTGACGCGGTCGAGTTTTTTCTGCACCGTGGTGAACATGGGCACCGCCCGCGACAGCACCAGCACCAGCGTCACCGCCAGCACGGGCAGCGCGATGAGCAGTACCATGCCGAAGCGCACGTCGAGCAGCAGCAAAAACACGGTGCCGCCGATGAGAAAGAACGGCGCGCGCACGAACATGCGCAGCAGCATCTCCATAAATTCGACGATCATCGAAATATCGTTGGTCATGCGGGTGACGAGCGACCCCGTGGTGAAGCGGTCGGTCTGCTCGAGCGACAGCGCCATGACGCGGCTGTAAGCGTCGCGCCGCAGATCGTGGCCGAAGCCCTGCGCCGCCCGCGCCGCCGTATAGGCGCAGAACGTGCCGAAAAAGCCGCCGATCAGCGTGACGAACAGCATCAGAATGCCGAAGGTGATGATGATCTGCAGCCCGCCGTAGCCGTGCGGGTGGAACAGCCCCATGATGAACGCCGCCACGGGACTTTCCGTGATGTCGGCGCCGATGATGCCGTAGTTGACGATGAAAGACATCAG
>CAMZFG010000064.1 GCA_947306035.1 uncultured Clostridia bacterium
CGGCGGCGCGGGTATGCGGCGGCCGCCCGGCACCTCGCGAAAGCCGTCCAGCCCCGCTCTTTGCATGGCGCCGAAAATGCGATAGCGCAGTCCCTTGTTCTCCCGCTCCAACGTCCGCACCAACTGTTCTATCTCGGCGCGGCGGGTGTTGCCGTCGGCGGGGCAGGGCGATTTGACCACGGGCAAACGCTCTTTGGCGGCAAAGGCGCGTATCTCCTTTTCCGGCGTGTAGAGCAGGGGGCGTATCATGCGGATGCCGGTGCGCGACAGGTCGGTCACGGGCTGAAAACAGCCGATGCGCCCCTCGTAAAAGAGATTGAGGAGCAGCGTGTCGACGGCGTCGTCAAAGTGGTGGCCGAGCGCCACCGCGTTGCAGCCGATCTCCACGGCCTTGCCGTGCAGGGCGCCCCGCCGCAGCGTGGCGCAGAGCGAGCAGGGGTTCTTCTCCTGCCGAATGCCGAAAACGACGGTGTAAATGTCCGTTTTCACGACGTGCAGCGGCACGTCCAGCGTGCGGCACAAGTCCTCGACGGCCGAAAGATCGGTGCCGCCGGGAAAGCCCATATCGACCAATATGGCCGATAACGTGTAGTGTTTCGGGTAGAAACGGCGCATGGCCGCCAGGGCGCAGAGCAGCGTGAGCGAATCCTTGCCCGCCGACAGCCCCACGGCCACGCGGTCGCCCTCGCCGATCATATCGTAGTCGGCCACGCAGCGGCGCACGTAACTGAGTATCCGGCGCAGATCCATCAGTCGCCACCTCCGGTCAAAAAGCGGCGCGCGGCCTCGTATTCGGCCGCGGCCTTCGCCTGCGCTTTTTCGTCGGGCCGTTCACGCCGCACGGCGCGCAGCATAACGTTTTTCGGGGTGTCCTCGGGGTCGATCAACTCCAGCGCCGCCACGCGATAGCCCGCCGCTTCCAGGCGCTTCAGACGCAGAGCGTCGGTGGCCGCGGCGCACAGTTTTTGCCGCAGCATGCCGTACTCGCCGATAAAAGCGAGCGCGGGGCAGTCGAGCGTATTGTTCAGTTCGTGGTGGCAGCAGGGCGTGGAAAGTATGACTTTCGCGCCCCATTCCACGGCTTTTTCCAGCACCAGGTCGGTCGCGGTGTCGCAGGCGTGCAACGAGACGACCAGGTCGGGCCGCTGTGTCGTCTCGTAGCGGGCCACGTCGCCCCACACGAAGGAGAGCCCGTCAAAGCCGCAGTCCGCCGCCACCTGACGGCAGTAGGCGATCACGTCCTGTTTGAGGTCGACGCCCACCATGCGCACGCGGTAGCCGAGCACGTCGGCAAAGTAATGGTACACGGCAAAGGAAAGGTAACTCTTGCCGCAGCAAAGGTCGGCGATGACGATCTCGTCCCGCGGCAGGTCGGGCAGCACGTCGCGGATCAGTTCGAGAAAGCGGTTGATCTGCCGGAATTTGGGGCCCTTCTTGTCGTGCACGCGCCCTGTCGCGTCCGAAATGCCGAGCCGCACGAGAAAGGGCTCGTCGCCCCGCAGAATGTGCCGTTTTTCGCGGTCGTTGCCGGCCGTTATGTCCGCGGCCGGCGCGGCCTGCAGTTTTTTTTGCAGCGCCTCGCCGCCGAGCAGCGTCGCCACGCCCTTTTTGCTCACGCGCAGTTCCGCCGCGCCCGCCGCCGTCAGCAGATTGACGCGGGCAAAATCCTGCAAGAGGGCCGTCAGCGCCGCCCTGCCGTCGGGCGGCAGGTTTTGGTGGGTGGCCTTGCCGTCGGCGCGGAAAGTCTCGATCTGCAGCCGGGCGTCGCCCACGCGGCGCACGGTGCCCACGGCCCGCGTCACGGTCTTGTCGCGCGGCACGGAGAGCACCAGTTTGTCAAGCAGGCCGCGTTCGGCCGCCGTCAGCGCCAGATCGGCAAGCGTTTCATACGGGGTCATTTGTCGGCCTCGCTCGTTTGATTTTCGTCACCTTGCCCCGACGTGTCGGCGGTTTTCGGCGGCTTTTTCTTGAAAAAGTACGTCTTGCTCTCGGTGTGCGCGAGCAGGCGCCCTATGTTGGTGCGGTGGCTGAACGTGACCACCACGGCAATGCCGATGGCGCACAGCACCGGCACGCCGTAATCGCCGTACGGGTTAAAGGTCTTGCTGAAACTGAACAGGAAAATGGAGTAGAACCACATGGTGGTGATGGAGCCGAGCGACACGAAATGCGTGCCGAACACCAGCGGGAAAAAGACGAAGCAGAGGATCAGAAAGATGGCGGGGTTGAGCGCCAGCACGGAGAGAAACGAGGTGGCAAAGCCCTTGCCGCCTTTGAATTTGGCAAAGCAGGGAAAGATGTGGCCGAGCACGGCGAACAGGGCCGCGAGGTAGGAGGCCGCGGGGCACCAGAACGTGCCGCCGAACACGGCGCAGGCAAACAGGATCGCGACCACGCCTTTGAAGCCGTCGCCGAAAAAGGTGGCGGCGGCCGCGCCACGGCCGTAGGTGCGCAGCATGTTGGTGGTGCCGGCGTTGCCGCTGCCGTGGGTGCGGATATCGTCGTGATAGAACAGTTTGGAGATGACCAGGGCAAAGTTGACGCTGCCGAGCAGGTAGGAGACGACGATGACGGCCAGCACGCCTAAAACCAGCATAAAGTTGCGGTAATGCCCGGCGTCTGCCAGCGTGCGCAGAATGCCGGAACGAAACGCGTAATAAATGCCCCAAACGAAAAACATGAGAAATACCTCCTATCAGTCCTGCCGTTCTTTTTCGGCCCCGTTATCGGCCGCGTCGCCGGCGGGCTTTTTGCGCCGGAACAGATCGACCACGTCAAAACGCAGACAAAAAGCGCAGAAGCGGTTGTTCTCGTGCGCCGTCAGCAGAGCGTAGATGCCCCGCACGGCAAAGTAGGCCAGCACGGCGCCGCACAGGCCGGAGACGACGCCGCCGATGACGTCCGTCGGGTAATGCACCGTCAGGTAGATGCGCGAAAACCCGATCACGGGGATCAGCAGCAGCGCGGGCCAGACGTACTTTTTCCTGTCCGAGGCGAGAAACAGCCCCGTCATGGCCGCCGTGGTCGAGGTGGTGTGTCCCGAGGGGAAGGAGAACTCGTCCTCAAAGACCGCCCCGGCGTACTGCCACCACGCGTAGTACGTCTCCGATGCTTGGAACGGGCGCAGGCGCGCCACGGCGTTTTTGAAGATGAGGTTGGTGATCAGCGCGCCGAAGCAGACGGCGAGAAACGCGGTGGCGCCCGTTTTGCGCGTTTTGGCGAACAGGCAGAGAACGAGGCCCACCAAGAACATGCAAAGCCCTTTCCAGGCCAGAAGGGAGATCAGTTCCATGGGGGTATTCAGGGCGCCGCCCGTCGCCTCTGCCAGGCGATGCGCAAAGCCGGAAACGGCGGCGTCAAAGGATGAAAAAGTCGTGTCAAGCCAGGTTGCCATGATAGTTTCCTTTCTTATACCGCGGGCAGGAGCAGGGAGAGCTCGTTCTCGCGGATGAATTGAATGACCACGTGCGGATTGGCCTTTTCGTACACGTCGGCGTTGTCGGAAAGGTCGGTCTGATAGGTCATATAGTCGAAGGTGTTGGAAAAATACGGCTCGATCAGCAGCCGGTCGCGGCTGTTGGTGAATTGCAGCAGCACCGACATCGAGTCGGGCGGCAGGGTGCTGTAGTCCTCCGGCAGGCGCGCGGTGCGCGCCGCGAAACCGGTGTTGAACAGCACGCGGTAGTTGTAGTAGGAGTCGTTCCGCAGCAGCACGGTGCGGTTCTGCAGAATGCCGTCAAGGCCCGCCAGGCGCGCCAGCTCCCGCCCCTCCGTGTTGCTTTGGTAAAAGGTGACGTGCTCTCGCGCCACCACGTTTTTCTCCTGATAGGTGCTGGTGACGAAGCGGTCGAGCACCGCGCGGTAGGTGTAGTACATGCCGAGGGCGTTGAGGGCGTTTTCGGTGTTGTCGCACAGCACGCCGTTCTCTTTGGCGTCAAGCAGGGCCTCGCTGACGTCAAAGCAATAGTCAAAGCCGCCCTCCTGCAGGGTAGAGGAAAGGTGCGACAGGCGCGTTACGCCGCCCCGGCCGAGGTAGGCGGGCATCTGCTCGCCGTACAGCGTCTGGTTGGCGGGCAGCACCACCAGCATATATTCCACGCCCCGCTCCCGGTAAAGGGCCTGACGCGCCAGCAGTTCCGCGAGGATCGCCTGTTCCTCCTCGTCGGTAAAGACGGAAAGCCCCAGGTAGTCCGCTATGTAGTGATAGCCGGTGTTCTCGTCGTTGACGGGAAAGAGAAACCCGTTTTTGCCCACGACCACGCGGTCGGTGTTGACCACGCCGAACAGATCGTAAGAGGCGCGGCGCACCGTTTGCAGCGCGTTTTTGTTCTGATACACGCCGCGGTAAAAGCGGCCGAAGGGCGTGTCGCCGCGAAAATCGCCGCCGTCGTAGTCGGCGGGCAGGTCGCTCTGCCCCCGCTGCATACCGGCGTTGGTCAGATGAAAGACGGTAAAGGAGAACAGCACGGTGATGAACAAGGCCGCCGCGATGAGGTTATACGTTCTTTTTTTCATACGTCGTCACCCCCTCAAAGCAGCAACTGCAAAAACGGTTTGTCCGCCAGCAAGGGGAAGCGCGGCAGCAGCAAAACGAGCGCCACGGCCAGGGCGGCGAACAAGGCGAGCGACTCGCAGAAGATCACGCGCGTACGAAGGGGCGGGCGCAGGCGCAGGAGCGCGTAAGCGCGGTAGTGCCGCCAGATCAGCACGGGCGTCGCCGCGGCCAGCATCAGCAAGAGATAGCGCCCGTCGGAGAGAGCGGCGAACAACTGATAGGCATGATAGGCGTCGCCCGCGCCGAGCGGCAGCAGACGAAACAGCAAAAGGGGTTCCGGCAGCAGCACGCCGGCGGCAAACGGGAAATAGGCCAGCACCGTCAGCACCGCCAGCGTCACGGCCGCGGGTCTGCCGCGTTTCTTTTTCGCAAAGCGCGGCGGCACGGTCGTCAAAAAGAGCGGCAGAGAAAAGAGCAGCGTTTCCCACCGGCAGCGAAAGAACAGCGCCGTGCAGAAAAAGCCGGCCGTCAGGGCAAGCGGGCGGCCGAGGCGGGAAAGGGGGCGCACCACGCGCCGCTCGACGAACGCGGAGAGCGACAGCAACAGCCCGGGGAAAAAGCGGGTGGGGTCGCGGGGGAACAGGCGCACGTCGGGCAGCAGCAGAAACCCGAAGAACGAGGCCGTGCCCCGCGCCATATCCGAAACGCCGCAGATCAGCAGCAAGAGGGCGGCGCCCGACAGCAGCAGCAGCGCGGCGGCGGCGGGGAGATGCAGCGCGCCCTCCTCCACGTCGAGCACCCGGTCGATAGCGCGCATCAGCATGGCGGCGCCCGCCACGCGCAGCACGTAGCCGGCGGCATACAGGCGCGCGCCCCGCGAGAACGAGGCGAACGAGGGCCGCTCCGCCGCCAGCATACGCCGCCAGCGGGCGTAGGGGATCACGGGGCCGAACGTCAGCACGGGAAAGAACAGCACGTAGCCGAAAAAGGCCAGCGGGTCGCGCGCGCCGTTTTCCGGCCGTTCGTTCTGCTCCAATGCCGCCGAGATCAGCCCCAGCGCCACGAACGAAAGCCCCGCGGGATAGGGCAGGCGGGAAAGCAGGCCGTACTCCGCCGTGACGCGGCAGAAGAGCAGCGTCAGGGCCGGCAGACACACGCCGAGAAACAGGCGCAGGCGGCGCGCGCCGCGCGGCAGCAACAGCAGCCACGAAAGCAGGCACAGCGCGCCGATCACGGCAAGCCCCACGGGGTTTTGCCGGTTGGCGGCCAGGTACCACAAGAGCGACACGAGCAAAAGAACGGCGCCGCGCCGCCGCCCCGAAAAGGGCAGAACGAGCAGCAAAGAGAGCGGCAAAAACAAGAACAGAAAGATCGGTCCCGCCAGCTGCATAGCCGCTCCTTTCCCACGCGTGCGCGCCGCGTGCCGTTTGAATGTACCTATCATTCTAACACATTTTACCGCGCTTTGCAAGAGTGTGAAAATAAAAGGGAATTTTTTGCGCGGCCCATTGCATTTCGGCGCACGCCGTGCTATACTGATAGCAAGGTACATCGAACGGATCAAGGAGGATCGGATCAACATGAAAACCAGTCTTGTCATTATGGCGGCGGGCATCGGTTCCCGCTACGGCAAAGGCATCAAACAGCTTGAAAAAG
>CAMZFG010000065.1 GCA_947306035.1 uncultured Clostridia bacterium
TGGGCGTGGCGTTCGACGCGGGCAAGACCACCGTCAAACTTTACTTCATGTCCGGTCTGCCCACCGAAACGGCAGAGGATCTGGCCGGCATCGCGGCGCTCGCGCAGCGCGTGGTGCACGCCTTTTATACCAACCCCAATCGCCCAAAAGGCAAGTCGCCCCTCGTCACCATCAGCGTCTCCTGCTTTGTGCCAAAGCCCTTCACGCCCTTTCAATGGGAGGCGCAGGACACCCTGGAACTGCAGGCCGAAAAGCAGGCCTATCTCGGCGAGCAGATCACCGACCGCAAAGTGCGCTACACCCACCACGACGCCCGCGTCAGCCGCATCGAGGCGGTGCTGGCGCGCGGCAACCGTCGGCTCGGCGCCTCGCTGAAACTGGCCGCGGAAGAGGGCTTTTGCTTTGACGCGTGGGACGAGTTTTTCGACTACGACAGGTGGCTTTCCGTGTTTGAGCGCACGGGCGTCGACCCCGCCTTTTTCGCCAACCGGCAAATGGGTCTTGACGAGATCCTGCCCTGGGACGTCATCGACTGCGGCGTCACCAAAGAGTTTTTCAAACGGGAACGTGCCCGCGCCTACGAGGGCAAAACGACCCCCAACTGCCGGGAACAATGCGCCGGCTGCGGGGCCAATCGACTGGGAGGGGAGCGCACGCCGTGTCCCTCGTGCGACAAAAAGATATGAAAGACAACGAACGCAAGTTTTCTTTGCCCCTGCTGGAAGAGCCGCGCCCGCTGCGCATCCGCTTTCGCAAAACGGGCGACCTGCAGTACATTTCGCACCTGGATCTGCAGCGCACCTTTGCCCGCGTGCTGGTGCGGGCCGGCCTGCCGCTCTGGTACACCAAGGGGTTCAATCCGCATATCAAAATGGTGTTCGGCATGCCGCTGTCGGTCGGCGTCGAGAGCGAGTGCGAGTTCCTCGACATCCGCATCGAGCGGGATATGCCCGAAGAGGAGATCAAAGCGCGCCTTTCCTCTGAAGTGACCGAAGAGCTGGCCGTGACCGCCGTGTATCGGCCGACGCGCAAATTCACCGATATCGGCTTTGCCGAATACGACTATACCGTAACGGCGCCCGGCATTGCCGCCGCGTGCGGCCGCGTGCGCGAATTGTTCGACGGCAGGCCGCTCGTCGTGAAAAAGCACAGCAAATCCGGCGATAAAGAGACCGATATCCGGCCGCTCATCCGCCGCGTTTCGGTCGATACGGCGGGCGAGGCGCTGACCCTGACGGCCGTGCTGGCCGCGGGCGAGAGCGGTTATCTGAACCCGGAATATATCCTCACCGTACTGCGCGAGCAGGCGGGGCTTCTCACGGGCGACCCCGTGACGGAGCGATACCGCATCGTGCGCCGCCGCGTGCTGCTGCCGGACGGAGAAACGGAATTTTCATAACGCAAAAGCCGCCCCATGGGCGGTTTTTGTAAGCCGAAAGTCGCGAAAAAAGGGGGGAACGGTATGGAAATACTCTATACGGACGACGATCTCTGCGTGGTCGTCAAGCCCGTCGGCCTTTTCTCGCAGGGAGAGGGGCCGGAGAGCGTGCCCGGCGCGCTTTTTGCCGCGTTCGGCCGCCTTTTTCCCGTGCATCGCCTCGATCGCGGCGTCGGCGGCGTGATGGTGTTCGCCCGCGGCAAAGAGACCGCCGCGGCGCTTTCCGCCTCTATGGCGGCAGGGGAGTGGCATAAGCAATACGTGGCCGTCGTCGAGGGTGAGGTGCCGGAAAACGGCCGTTTTTGCGATCTGCTCTATCACGACGCGCGGCAAAACAAGACCTTTTTAGTCGACCGCCCCCGGCAGGGCGTGCGAGAGGCCGTGCTGACCTTTTTCAAAGAGGGGCGTTTCGCCGACGAGGCGGGCGTGTTGTCGCGGGTGCGCGTCATGCCACAGACGGGGCGCAGTCACCAGATACGGGCGCAGTTCGCCGGGCACGGCTATCCGCTCGTCGGCGACGGCAAATACGGTTCCCGCCGCAAAGCCGCCGCGCCCGCGCTGTTCGCGGCTTCGCTGACCTTCCGGCACCCGAAAAGCGGCAAAATGTGCGCTTTTTCGGCCCCGTTGCCCGCCGTATATCCGTTTGACCTGTTCGGCACGTCGGGCGTGGAGATCGAGCGCAAGTACCTGATCGCGTACCCCGACACGGCGGCCCTGGCGGCTTTTCCTGGCGCTTGCCGAAAGGAGATCACGCAGACCTATCTGACCGCTCCGGCGGGGCAGACGCTGCGCGTGCGGCGCGTGTGCGCAAACGGCGCGACGCGCTATATCGAAACGCGCAAGATACGCAGGAACGACCTTGCCGCCGTTGAAGAAGAAAGGGAACTGACCGCCGACGAATACGCGGCGGCGCTGAAAAAAGCCGACCCCGCGCTGCGACCCGTCGAAAAAACGCGCTGGTGCCTGCCCTACGGCGGCCACGTGATCGAGGTCGATCTTTTCCCGTTCTGGGGGGATCGCGCCGTGGCCGAGGTGGAACTGGCGAGCGAGAGCGAAACGGCGGCACTGCCGCCCTGCCTTGCCGTCGTCAAAGAGGTGACGGGCGACGGGCGCTATCGCAACGCGCGTCTGGCGCGCGAGGTGCCCTTTGACGATCTGAAGGGCGAAAAATAAGAGAACCGGTCGTTCCGCAAACGGTCCCGGTTTTCCGAAAGGCGCGCGGGAAATGGCGGAAGGAACGCTTCCGACGGCCTTCGCGCCTTTCCGTTTTCGAAAAAATATCCGAAATCGGAAAAATTTTTCGCGAAACCTCTTTACAAATCGGAAAAAGTGTGCTAAACTGATGCCGATAACGGAATTTTCGGGAGGATATATCATGGATTATATCAACCGCATCAAAAAGATCAAGGCAGAGCGCAAGATCACCAACGACGAACTGGCCGAAAGCACGGGCATTCCCGTCGGCACGCTCTCCAAGATCCTGGCCGGCATCAGCGAGTCGCCCAAACTCTCCAACTTCGTGGCTATCTGCCAGGCGCTCAACTGCTCGCTCGACTACATCATGTACGGCATTGAAGAAAACCCCAACAACTATACTCTGACCGAAGAGGAGATCGAATGGGTAGAGAAGTACCGGGCTCTTGACGAGCGCGGCCGCGGCACGGTCAACGCCGTGCTCGACAGCGAAACGCGCCACCTGCCTGCCAAGGCCAAGACCGCGCGCGTGCTGACCCCCTCGCTCTCCAGCCGCCTGGCAGAGGCCTATACCGCCAGCGACAACGGCTTTGCCCGCCGCACGCTGCCGCTGTACGATCTGCCCGTTTCGGCCGGCACCGGCGTGGCGCTCGACACCGACACCGCCGAGGAGATCTCGGTGCGCGACACGAGCGCGACCAAAGAAGCGGACTACGCCCTGCGCATCAGCGGCAACTCCATGGAGCCCCGCTATCACGACGGCGACATTCTGTTGGTGCAGGAGACCGACACGGTCGAGTTCGGCGAGCCCGGCATCTTCATTCTCGACGGCTGCGGCTTTTTCAAGATCTACGGCGGCGACCGCCTGTTCTCGCTCAATCCCGAATACGGCGACATCCTGTTGAAAGATTTTCAGGACGTCCGCGTGGCGGGCCGCGTCATCGGCCGTCTGCGCCGCCGCTGAAAACAAAAAAACGCCCGACGGCAGTCGGGCGTTTTCTTTATCTGGTCAGTCTTTTTCGATTTTGCTCAATTCTTCCGCCAACCGGTCGGAGAGCAGGGCAAAGGTCGCGGTGTCAAGGCGCTCGCCCCGCACGTCGGGCGCAAGGCCCAGCGCCGTCACCGCCGCCGTGCACTGTTCCTTCGTCAGGTCGGAAAAGCCCGCCGCCAGGGCGTTGGGCAGCGTTTTACGCCGCTGCTCAAAGGCGGCGCGCACCGTGCGGAAGAACACGGCCTCGTCCTTCGGCCTGTACGGTTTTTCCCGGTGCAGCGTGATGCGTACCACGGCGGAATTGACCTTCGGCGGCGGCAGAAAACGGTCTGCCGTCACGGTAAAGAGGCGCTCTGCCGTGCCGTAATAGTTCAGCACCGCCGTAATGGCGCCGTAGGCCGCCGTGCCGGCTCCCGCGGTCAGGCGGTCGGCCACCTCGGATTGTATCATAATGGTGATGTGCCGGAACGGCAGACCGCACTCCAGCAGTTTCATCAGAATGGGCGTGGTGATGTAGTAGGGCAGGTTGGCGCACACCGAAACGCCGCCCTCGGCAAACGCGGGGGCCAGCAGAGCGGCGAGGTCGGTCTTCATCACGTCCTCGTTGACGACCTGCACGTTGTGAAAGTCGTTCAGGGTATAGGAGAGAACGGGCAAAAGCCCGCGGTCGATCTCAAGCGCCGTCACGCGCCGGTAGCGGGCGCACAACTCGCGCGTCAGCGTGCCGATGCCGGGGCCGATCTCCAAAATGGTGCAATCCTCCGTCGGGTAGGCCGCTTCGGCGATCTCGTCGATCACGTTCGGGTCGGTCAAAAAGTTCTGCCCGAACTCTTTTCTGAAGCGGAGCCCGAACGTCTCCATCAGGTTTTTTACGGTACGCGGGTTACAAAGATCCATAGAGGGCTCCTTTCATAAAAATCGATCACCGGTCATTTCCGGCCTTTTTGCCTGTTTTTCGGCATCGGCAACTCGTCTGCCACGGCGGGGAGCAGGGCAGCGAGAAAATCGCGGTCGTCCACGTCCTCGACCAACAGCATTTCCTTGGCCCCCTCGTAGGGGATCTCGCGCGGCGCGTCCGGCATCATCGCAAGCGACGCGGGCGTGATCTTGACGAGGAAACGGTCGTCGTAAACGCCGCCCACGATCTTGCCCTGACAGTACAGGATGTATTCGCCCATCATGGCTTTGCAGGCCACGTCGCCCGCCCCGGCGCATTGATCCATAATGAAATCGAGATATTGCTTGCTTGAAGCCATATTTTTCTCCTTTTTTGCTTGAAAAAAGCACCCCGAGGGGTGCTTTTTTCTTGGTGGAGACAGTTGGGATCGAACCAATGACCTCATGCATGTCAAGCATGCGCTCTAACCAGCTGAGCTATGCCTCCTTGCTGCGGCTGTTGCCGTAACGCAAGCTATTATAGCATGCAAAAGCCGAAAAAGCAAGCCCTTTTTTGCATTTTTTCAAAAACTTTTTGCGCCAACCCCTCAAAACACCCGATTTCACACAAATTTTACATATTCTTTTACCACATTTCTCCCCATTCTCCTTCTGTTTATGATACAATAATACTGTATGGGTTTTTGACCCGACCATTTCATACGGAGGCAATTATGAAAGATCAAAAAACGCCCGTTTCGGTGGGCGAGGCGCGCTTGCGGCAACTGTTCGATCCCGGTACCATGTCGGAACTGGGCGCTTACATCTGCCGTCCGGGCCAAAAGGAACAACGTGAAGGGGTCGTGTGCGGCTACGGCGCCGTAGACGGCCGACTGGTGTTCGCGTTTTCGCAGGACGCCGCCGCCATGAAGGGCGCGCTCGACGCGCGTCACGTGCAAAAGATCGTGGCGGTCTATGAAAAAGCCATGGCCGTGGGCGCTCCCGTGGTGGGTCTTTTCGACTCGGCGGGCGCCGTGGTGTTCGACGGAGCGGACGCTCTCTCGGCCTACGGTGAACTTCTGCGCGTCGTTTCGGACGCGTCGGGGGTCATTCCGCAGATCGCGGTGCTGTGCGGTACCTGCGCCGGCAGCATGGCCGCCGTGGCCGCGCTGTTCGACTTTACCGTGGCCGTTTCCGGCAAAACGCAGCTCTACGTCACGTCGCCCTCTCTGCTTGACGGCAAAAACGGCTCGGCCGAATACGCCTACGAGAACGGCAACGCCGAACTGCTGGCCGCCGACGAGGCAGACGCCGTCGCCAAGACCAAAACGCTGCTGACGTACCTGCCCGACAATACCGACTCCGGCGCGCCGGAAGCCGTCGCCACCGACGACCCCAACCGCGTGCTGGCCCTGCCCGACCGCACCACCGCCGCCGCCGCGCTTGACGCCGCGGTCGACGCGGGCTCCTTCTTCCCGCTGTTCGACGGCGTGAAGACCGAAACGCGCGTGGGCTTTGCCCGCTTCGGCGGCGTGACGGCCGCCGTGCTGTCGGCCGACGGGGAACTGACGCCCGCCGCCGCCGATAAAATGACCGCCATGGTGCGCTTTGCCGACGCGTTCGGCCTGC
>CAMZFG010000066.1 GCA_947306035.1 uncultured Clostridia bacterium
GCTTTCATGACACGCACTCCTTTCACAGAATGAACAGATTATAGCACACTTTTTTGCCGTTTGCAAGGGGTTTTGCAAAATTACCTGAAATTTTAGCGTCTGGCAATGCCGGAACCATCGGCAAAGAGGAACGCGGCGGCCGCGGCGGGATCGGAAACGTCTATGTTTTCGGCCGTGCTGTAGGAATACCAGCCCGCGGTCGTCTCGAAACGCACGGCCATGAGACTGTCGCAGCCGTTGAAAACACCCTGCCCCACGGTTTTGACGTTTGCGGGGATCGTGACGTCGGTCAGAGAGATGCACCCCTTGAACGCGAACGCGCCGAGCGACGACAAATTGCTTGAAAGCGTGACGTGCTCGAGGAGCAGACAGTTGCGGAAGCACCCGCTCTCGATCTTCGTGACCGCGTCGGGCAGGACGATCTCCGTCAGCGACGAACAGCCGCTGAAGGCGTCCGGGTCAATGGCCTGCAGCGCGGCGGACAGGGTGATCTCCCGCAGAGCTTTGCAGCCGGCAAACGCGTCGCGGCCGATCAGGGTGACGGTGTCGGGCACGACGAAGCGCTCGAGCGACGAACAGCCGTTGAAAAGGTCGGCCCGGATGATGGTCGTGCCCTCCGGCAAAGCGGCGGAACGCAGCGACGTGCATTGCGCGAACAGGCCGTAGCCGAGCACCGTGGCGGCCGACTCGACCGTGACCGTCTGCAGACCGGAACAACCGTAAAAAGCATAGTCGCAAAGGGCGCTCACGTGCGACGGTATCGTCAGCGCGGTCAGCGCGGCACAGCCGCGGAAAGCGTCTTCATACACCGTGTCGAGCGCGGCGGGCAGGGTCAGGTCGCTCAAGGCGGCACAGTCGCAGAACGCCCGACTGCCGATTGTGGTCAGATTGTCGGATAAGATGACCGTTTCAAGCGCGGTGCATCCGTTAAAAGCGCGTTCGCCGATCTTGGTCACGCTTGCGGGCATCGTGACGTGACGCAGTTTTGTGCAGCTTTCAAAAGCGCCCTCGGCCAAGCCGGTCACGGCGATGCCGTCGTGACTTTCCGGAATGACGACGGAAGCACGGGAACGGTTGCCGCCCGCGCCGACGAACCACGTGCCGTCGTCCTGCATATAAAAATCAAACTTGTCCGCATACGCGGAGGCGTCCGCCGGGTCGTCTTCCCCGTCGTCTTCTCTCTGTTCAAACACGGGGGGCTCTTCGACCTCGACCTCCGCGGGCTCTTCTTTCCCGCAGGACGCCAGCAACAGCGGCAGGACCAGCAAAAGAAAAACGAGCCAAAACCGTCGTTTCACGGCGTTTACCCCTCCCCATAACAGAATAGTGGTAATTATTATAACACGTAAGTTTTTATCTGTCAAGAGGCGGCAAATATTGCCGGGTCATTTTTAACCTGTTTCAGGTTAATTAGGTTTAATCTGTTTCAGATTATGATAAGATGACGATAAGGAGGTGGCGCCATGTATCACCGCATACGCGATCTGCGTGAGGACAAAGACCTGACGCAAACGGCGATCTCCCGCATGTTGGGCATGTCACAAACGGGCTATTCCAAATACGAGACCGGCGAAAACGACATTCCCACCGCCATTCTGATCCGTTTGGCAAAGATCTATCACGTGAGCATTGACTATCTGCTCGGGCAGACGAACGAAAAAAAGCGGTACGCTGAAGTGCCGCAAAGCGATGAAACCGAAAACAAATGACCCGAAACGGGTAAAGAAAACCGGAGCATGCCGCAAAGCGCGCTCCGGTTTTTTGGGCTGAAAGCAAGGGTCACACGCTGCCGGCCATACTGCCACGCAGATCTTCAATGATCTTTTTTTCAAGCCGCGAAATATAGGATTGCGAGATGCCCAGCACGTCGGCCACCTCTTTCTGCGTCAGTTCGCGCTGCCCCGAAAAGCCGTAGCGCATTTCGATGATGAGCCGTTCCCGCGGCGGCAGCGCCGCCAACGCCCGGTAGAGAGCGCGGCGCTCTTCCTGCCGCTCCAGTTCGTCGTCGATACTTTCCTCTTCGTTGCCGAGCACGTCGGAGAGCAGCAGTTCGTTGCCGTCCCAGTCGATGTTGAGCGGCTCGTCGATGGAGACCTCGGTGCGCTCGGCCCCGTGCTTGCGGATATACATGAGGATCTCGTTTTCGATACAGCGGGAAGCATAGGTCGCCAGTTTGATGTTCTTATCGGCGCGGAACGTGTTGACGGCTTTGATCAGGCCCACCGTGCCGATGGAGATCAGATCTTCCAGCCCCGTTCCCGTGCTTTCAAAACGGCGTGCGATGTAGACGACGAGCCGCAGATTGTGCTCGATCAGGCGCGAGCGCGCCTCTTCGTCATCGGGCAGTCTCGCAAGCGCCTCACTCTCTTCCTCGTGGGAGAGCGGCGCGGGCAACACGTCCGGCCCGTTGATGTAAAACACGCCCCGTTTGCGGGTCAAACGTGCAAACAAGCGAACGATCCATTGAAACATAACGATCCCTCCTATTCCGTGATGAGCGCGGCGGGCAGCAGCGCGTCGTAGCCCGCGCCCGGTTCAAAAGCGGTCGGCGCCAGCAAAAGATCGACCGATCGTTCGCCCCGACCCGCGTCAAGTCCGGCGCTGTCCGGCAGTACGGCCACCAGCAGACCCGATCCCGTGGCCGACACCGACGGCACCAAACGCACCCGGCGTGCCAGCGCGGGCGGCAGAGCCGCCACGGCGTTCCGGTCGGCCAGCGCGCGCAGCAGCGGCGGCGGCAGCAAAGCGCCCGCCGAGCGCTCGGAAACGATCACCACGGGGCGGCCGCTGACCGGATCGGTCAGGAGATTGCCCGTGTCGGTCATGCAATCGAACGTGACTTCTTTTTGATCCAGAACGACCCGGAGCGCGGCGTGCTTGCCCTTGGCGCGCCGCTGACACAGGCGGCCCCAGGCAAAGGTAGAAAGCCCTCCGGCCGCAGCCAGCACGTAAAACCACGGGCCGCCCGCGGCGTTCGTCTCGGGCAGGGTCAGGCGGTTCAACTGATAGGAAAGCGCCGTCATCACGCCGCCGACCGCGGCGGAAACGCCGAAATAGAGGGCAAACGGTATGAAAAATCGCCAAAGCCGCCGGCCGCGCTCAAAGAAAACGAGCAGGCACATCAGGGCGCACACCGAAAGGTCGCAGAAGAATGCCGCCGCGCGCCCCGTCTCCATAAAGAGCGCCGCCACCGCGTAGACCGAGCCGACTGCCGAGGCGAGCGCCGCCCGCCACACCGAAAAACGCCGATGAAGCAGGCGCGCCGTCAGATACAGGCATTGAAAGTCCATGCAGAAATTGACGAAGAACAAAAGGTCGCCCCACACGGTCTGCTCCATTTTTCTCACCTCGCACCGATTGTAGCACGCCGCGCGTAAAAAGCGTGTCGCAAACGCGGGGCGACGCGGATTTTTGGCATGACAAAAGCCGACAAACACACGGTTTGTCGGCTCGCAGACGGGGGTAAGGTGTCGATTATTTGCCGAGTTCGGTGCGCAGCACCGCGATCTCGCGCCGGATCTTGCCGAATTTGCAAAAGGCGCAGGTCATCTTGTCGAGCGTGAATTTCATCAGCCCGCCCACGTAGGGAAAATGATAATCAATAGTAAAATCCGTTACGTCGGAAAGGGCAAAGGTCAGTTTGAGGCGGCCGATATTCCCTTTGATATTGAGGCCGTACACGCGCAGCTGCCCGCCGTTGACGGCCAAAAGGACCAGTTCGGGCTTTTTCAGTTCCGGCAGCTCCGTGGCCAGCGCGGGAAAGGCGCAGTAACGCTCGTCGCAGTACGCGGCGGCAAAAGCTTTATGCTGCAGTTCGGTGATCTCGTCGGTGACGGGCATGGTCTTCTCTTCCTTTCAAATTCGTCAGCGAATGCGGCGGCATTCAATGTAAAAACGCTTGTCCTCGGCGGCGCCCATGGAGAACGTTTTGCGCGGCAGCGCGCCGTTTTGCACCACGGTGCGGAACAGGTCGTCCTTCGGCATACCGGAGAACAGGAACCCCACCGTGTCGGGGTGCGCCGACAGACCCTCGACGGTCTTGGCGCTGTGGATGTAGTCCAGTTCGGCTTCGGGGTGTTCGGCCATATACGTGTCGAGAAATTGCTGCAAAGTGGCCACGGTCAATTCGGCCGAGGGGTGACCGAAATGCATCGTTCCCCGCCGCTCTGCCGTGATAAAGCGCGTCTGCTGCGGGGCGGCGGCGCCGTGCTGGGCGAACGAGAACGCTTCCAGCGCTTTGAGCACGTCGTCGGTATCCACGTGCGAGAGCACCCGGTAGATCGGCTCGAACGTCAGCGCGGGGTCGTGCAGGTTGACCACCTCGGCCAGCGCGTAGCGGGCGGGGTGGAACAGGGCGCTTTCGCCGTGGGCGGCTTTGATCTCCTCGTAGGCCGTTTTGGCCACCGCCAGCGAATGATTGCCGTCGCCCACCGCGAAGAGCAGCGGCGCCGTGCCCTCTCCGTAGCGGGTGCGGATGCGGTCGGGCGCGATCAGTCGTTCCAGCGCGGCGGAGGCGCGGCCAAACCCGG
The DNA here is from genome assembly GCA_947306035.1 of uncultured Clostridia bacterium. GTDB lineage: Bacteria > Bacillota > Clostridia > Oscillospirales > CAG-272 > Firm-07. Next base: position 4,530 of record CAMZFG010000066.1, read on the forward strand.
CGGCGTCGGCAAACCAACCCTTGACGGAGCCGCTGCCGGACGTCAGCGGAAAGGCGTATGCGGGCTTCATATAAGCGGTGCCCGCGGCCAGCGGTTCGATGACCGTTTTCTGCGGATCGTCGATCAGCAGCATGACGTGCGGCAGTTCCAGAAGCGCGTCGCGGCGCACGGCAAGGCGCGGCGGAATGCGCTCCGTCACCGTGGCTTCGGTGGCGCGGATCAGCGATTTAGCCCCCGGACGGTAGTCGTATTGCTCCAGGTCGATCATGCCGACAAGGCCGCGGCGCACCCGCCCGTCAGAGAGCGTGCGCTCCAGATAGATCACGCTGTTGGGGTGACGGACGAGCAGCGTGCGATAGTACGTTTCCATGGTCTCGTGTACGACGGGAACGCGCGCGTCGGCTTCGCCGAGGAACGCCTCGGGCAGCATCAGCCGCAGGGTGCTGGGGGCGTCGCCCACCCGCCGGTCAAGGTCCTGCCAGTAATCGGGCTCGCCCGTGAACTGGTCGCAGGCAATGGCAGACCAAAGCGTGCCGTTGACGGCGGAAAAATCGGGCAGCAGGATATCGGACGGCAAAAGATAAGCGGACATAAAGCGCACTCCCCCTTTTTTATTCTTGCTCTATTTTATCATGCTTTGCCCCCTAAATCAAGGTGCGCAAAAAATTTTTTCTATTTTCGCAGAACCGTTGAAAATAAGAAAAGTCTATGATATAATGTTTGTAACTATTTATCAATCGGCGCGCCTGCGCGTGCGGAAAGGAGACCCCCATGGCTGCACTGCCGCAAAAGCCGCCCCCCGGGCAGTATCAGTACGAGCAAGTCGCAAAGCCGAGATCGCTCGGCGACCTGCCCCGCTTTCTCAAAGAGCTGTTGGGCGGTTTCTTTTCCCGTCTGTTCTACATCTTCGGGCTGGTGTGGAAGAGCGGCCCCATCTACCTGTTTTTGATGTGCTTCGTCGCTCTCTTCGAGGGCGTGATGCCGCTTGTGGGCGCCCTGCTCTCCCGCGAGATTCTCAACCACCTGCAGGACGTCATCACCGAAACGGCGCTCGGGCGCGTGTTTGACGAGGCGGCGTTCTGGGGCTCGATGGTGCTGCTGCTGCTGATCTTTTTCTTCACGTATAAGATCCTCAACAAGATCGTCGCGCGCCTGTCGAACGCGGTGACGCGGCTTTCGGGCGAGCGCGTGGTGCGCCACGTCAAGATCCAGATCATGGAAAAAGCGCAGGCGCTCGACCTCTCCTCGTTCGATCTGCCCGCCTTTTACGAAAAACTGGAGAACGCCAACCGCGAAGCGGGCACCCGCCCCGTCTCCATTCTCAATTCGACCTTTACCGTCATCAGCACGGTGATCTCGCTGGTCGGCTATATCGTCATTCTGGCGAACGCCATGTGGTGGGCGGCCCTGGCCATTGCGGCGGCGGCCATTCCCTCTGCCGTGGTCAACTTTATCTATCGCCGCAAGTCCTTTGCCTATATGCGCCACCGCTCCATCGACCGGCGGCAGATGAACTACTACGCCGACCTGACCGTCAACAAAGACCTGGCCAAAGAGATCCGCATGTACGG
>CAMZFG010000067.1 GCA_947306035.1 uncultured Clostridia bacterium
GGAAGCAGCGGGCCAGCTGCACGTAGCGGTCAAAGCCCGCCACCATCAGCAGTTGCTTGTAGAGTTGGGGCGACTGCGGCAGAGCGTAGAACGAGCCCTTGTGTACCCGCGACGGCACGAGATAGTCGCGCGCGCCCTCGGGGGTGGACTTGATCATCATCGGGGTCTCGATCTCCAAAAACCCGTTCTCGTAGAAATACTGACGGGCCACTCTGGCGACTTCGTGGCGGAAGCGGATGTTCTTTTGCAGTTCGGGGCGGCGCAGGTCGAGGTAGCGGTATTTCAGCGCCGTTTCGTCCTTGACGCGACGGGTGTCGGAGACCTCGAAGGGCGGGGTCATGGCGGCGGAGAGGATCTTCATATCGGAAACGTAGATCTCGATCTCGCCCGTTTTCATGTTGGGGTTGACGGCGCCGCCGCGGGCGCGCACTTTGCCGTGCGCGGCCAGCACGAATTCGGCGCGGCAGGAAAAGGCCTTTTCAAACACCGTTTTGGGGGTATCTTCGTCAAAAGCCAACTGCAAAAGACCCGTGCGGTCGCGCAGGTCGATAAAGATCAGGGCGCCGAGGTCGCGCTGGCGCTGCACCCAGCCCATGACGCAGACTTCGCGGCCGATGTCTTTCGCGGTCAGCTCGCCGCAGTAGTCGGTGCGCCTGTCCCGTTCGCTTAAAAATTCAGCCATGGCACACCTCAACCGATGATCTCGCCCTTGTTGTTGAACAGGGGCAGTTTTTCAAGATAGATCAGATCGTCGCGTTTCTGCGCGTCGCCCTCGGCGAGAATGGCCATGCGGCCGCACACGACGCCGCCCGCCTCTTTGACGAGCGTTTCGACGGCGTTGAGCGACTCGCCCGTGGAGACGACGTCATCGACCAGCAGAATGCGTTTGCCCTTCATCAGCTCGGCGTCGGCCGTATCAAGGTACAGTTTCTGTACGGCGGCGGTGGTGATGGAGCGCACCACGACTTCCATGACGCCGGTCATGTAGAGTTTGGGCGCTTTGCGGGCGAGAAAGTATTTTTGGTTGCCGGCCAGGCGCGCCATTTCGTGCACGAGCGGAATGCCCTTGGCCTCGGCCGTGATGAGATAGTCGTAGTCCGGGGCTCTGTCGAGCAGCGCTTTGGCGGCGGCGGTGGTCAGTTCCGGATCGCCGAAGATGACGAACGCGGCAATGGAGAGTTGGTCGTTGATGGGGCAGAGCGGCAGATCGCGCTGCAGACCGGCAATGGTCATTCTGTAACTTTGCATGGTGGCCTCCTTGAAGATAACGATATCCGTATATTTTAATAAAATTCGCGACAAATCCATTATACACCGCTTTTCGGCAAAGTCAAGACGTGCGGTGAAAAAAGCGGTCACAGCGCGCAGACGAGTTGTTCGATGGGGGCGTAATCGGCGCCGCCCCCGCGTTTTACGGCGTAGTCGGCCTCGGCGGTGAGGGCCAGGGCGCGGGAGATGCGGCGGGCGTCGACGCGGGCGACGGCGCGCTGCAAAAGGCCGACCTTGTAGGCGTGCAGGCGCAGGGCAGAGGCGATCTCGGCAGCGCTTTTGCCCGCCTCGGTCAGCACGCGCACGTTCTGCATGTCACTCAAAGTGCGGGCGATCTCGCCGAGTACGAAGGTGGGGTCGACGCGCTGGAATTTCATCACGCGCAGCGCCTCGAGCGCCTCGGCGCCGCGCCCGGCGAGGATCGCGTTGGAAAGGGCGAACGCGTCCGGCGCGGAACTGGGGGCCGCCACGACGGGAACGTCTGCAGACGTGACGACTTTTCGCCCGTTTTGCAGGGCGTAAAAGGCCAGTTTTTCGATCTCGTTCGCCAGCACGAACATGCTCTTGCCGCAGTAGTCGATCAGGGCCGCGCACACCGCGGGTTCCGCCGTGACGCCGAGGTGAGAAAAGTGGCGGCCGACCCACAGGGCGAGCTTGGCGTCGGTGGGGGGGAGAAAGCGCACGGGCACGGCGACCTCGGCCAGTTTTTTCAACACCTTGCCGGGACTTTTGGGCAGAAAACCCTCGTCCAAAAGACCCGCCGAAACGGGGATCAGCACGGCGTTGTAGTCATATTCGGACAGGGCGGAGAGCGTTTCGGTCAGGTCGTCGATCTCCTGCTGCTTCATGGCGGTAAAGTCAAAGCCGCGCAGCACGATCAGGCGCGCGTCGGCCATCATGGGCGGCGGGGTCATGGCGTTCAGCAGTTGATCGGGCGTGTAGTCGAGTGCGTCGATGGTGACGTCGTTGAACGCCGCGAACGTCGGGTCTTGGCACAGCGCCTCCCGCGTGGCCCTGACGGCGGCTTTTTTGAGGTAATCTTCCTCGCCGAAAAAGAGAAACGCGCGGCCTGCCACGCGGTCGATCTGCTTGCGGTAATCGCTTTCGGTGATGATGTCGTACACGGCGCGCACCCCCTTTCTCACGGCGTTTTTCATACTACGTTCATTATACCCGTCGGGCGGGCGATTTGTCAACGGGTGCGCCGAAAAGCAGTAAAAAAAGTTGAAAAATCGCGGCCGGAAATCTTGACGGGAGACAAAAGGAACTATATAATAAAAACATAAGATAAAAGGGGGGCGACCCCGGGAGGTACAACATGGATACGAACGTAAGACCCGAAACGATGGAACGCATCAGAACGAAAGAGCAGGCCGAGGCGTTTATCGCCGAGCAGATCGCGGCTTTGCGCGCGCAGATCGGCAAAGGCAAAGTGCTGCTGGCCCTGTCGGGCGGCGTCGACTCCTCGGTGGTGGCCGCGCTGCTCCTCCGGGCGGTCGGCAAACAACTGACCTGCGTGCACGTCAACCACGGCCTGATGCGCAAGGGCGAGAGCGAGCAGGTGATCGACGTTTTCAAACACCAACTGGGGGCTAATCTCGTTTACGTCGACGCGACCGACCGTTTTCTCGACAAGCTGGCCGGCGTTGTCGACCCCGAACAGAAGCGCAAGATCATCGGCGGCGAATTTATCAAAGTGTTCGCCGAAGAGGCCGAAAAACTCGACCATATCGACTTTTTGGCGCAGGGCACCATCTACCCCGATATTCTGGAAAGCAAAGACGGCGTCAAGGCGCACCACAATGTGGGCGGCCTGCCCGAGAGCATGACCTTCGAGTTGGTCGAGCCCGTCAAACTGCTGTTTAAGGACGAGGTGCGCGTGGTGGGCCGCGCGCTGGGCCTGCCCGCCGGCATGGTCGACCGTCAGCCGTTCCCGGGCCCGGGGCTTGGCGTGCGCTGCCTCGGCGCCATCACCCGCGATCGTCTGGCCGCGCTGCGTGAGGCGGACGCCATTCTGCGCGAGGAATTCGCGGGAGCGGGCCTTGACAAAAAGGTGTGGCAGTTCTTCACCGTCGTGCCGGACTTCCGCGCCACGGGCGTGCGCGGGGGCAAACGCGCCTTTGACTGGCCGGTCATCATTCGTGCCGTCAACACCGTCGACGCCATGACCGCCACCGTGCCGGAGATCGACTGGGCGGTCCTCAAGCGCATCACCGACCGTATCCTTTCCGAGGTGCCCGGCGTGTGCCGCGTGCTGTACGAACTCAGCCCGAAACCCGTCGCCACCATCGAGTGGGAATAAGATCGATTTTTAACAGTCAGATACGCTGCGGCCCGGGTCCGGTCGTGTCCTGTTTTGCGGGGCGCCGGGGACACGGGCCGTTTATGACAGAGGAGAAAACATGATCACGTTTTTGATCGGGCTTGTCCTATTGATCGGCGGCGGCGCCCTGTACGGCAGGGTGTGTGAGCGGGTCATGGCGCCCTCGGACAGGGCGACGCCCGCCGTCAGTAAGCAGGACGGCGTGGATTTTGTGCCGATGAAAAAATGGAAGAACAGTTTGATCGAGCTGCTGAACATTGCCGGAACGGGCCCCATTCTCGGGCCGATCCAGGGCGTGCTGTTCGGGCCCGTCGCGTTTTTGACCATTCCGATCGGCTGCGTGCTCGGCGGCGCGTTTCACGACTATATGTGCGGCATGGTGTCCATCCGCAGCGACGGCGAGCAGATGCCGGGACTGATCAGGCGCTATCTCGGCCGGCACGTCACGGCGCTGTATCACGTGTTCGTCTGCCTGTCGCTTTTGCTGCTCAGCGCGGTGTTCATCTACACGCCGGGCGACCTTTTCGTCACGCAGATCGCGGGCGGCGAGAGTTCGCCGCACAACCCCCTGACGTGGATCGTGTACGCCGTCATTTTTGCCTATTACGTCGTGGCCGTTCTGCTGCCGATCGACAAGATCATCGGCCGTATATATCCCGTTTTCGGCGGCATTCTGCTGCTGTCCGCCGTCGGCGTGTTCGCGGGACTGTTCTTTCACGGATACAGACTTGACGAGATCTGGCAGACCGGTTTTTCGTTCGTCAACGGCTATGGCGACCGCTTTATCCCCATCTTTTTCGTGACCGTGGCCTGCGGCATCGTGTCGGGCTTTCATTCCACACAGGCGACGCTGATCTCCCGTACCGTGCGGCACGAGCGCGAGGGGCGCATGACTTTTTACAACATGATGATCGTCGAGGGCTTTATCGCCATGGTATGGGCGGCGGCCGCCATGGGCGCCGTCAACGGCGGGCTTGCGACCAACGATATGCTGCGTGACGCCGCCACCGGCGTGGTCGGCGTTGTGGCAAAGAACATGCTCGGTCGGGTCGGCGGCATCATCGCCATCGTCGGCGTCATCGTGCTGCCCGTCACGTCGGGCGACACGGCGCTGCGATCCCTGCGCGTCATGGCGGCGGAGGCCCTGCACGTGGACGCGGGCAAAAAGCGTAACAACCTCTTGCTGGCGCTGCCGCTCTTTGCCGTGGTCGCGGCGATCCTGATCTTTGCCAAAGTCAACGCGGGCGGCTTTCATATCATGTGGCGCTACTTCTCGTGGTCGAACGAGTGCATGGCCGTGTTCGCCTTTGCCATGATCGGGGTCTATATGACCAAAAACCGCATGCCGTATCTGATGGCGTGTCTGCCCGGCATGTTCTACGTGTTCGTGGTCGTCAGTTATATTTTAAGCGCGCAGATTGGCTTTCGTCTGCCGTGGATCGCCGCGGCCGCCGCGGCCGCCGTACTGTCGCTCTGCTACGGCGCGGCCATCGTGGTTTTCGGCAAAAAGGGCGCAAACGGTATGGGAAATCCAACATAACGGAGGAAAGACATTGTTAAAACTGGTTGCAGTGAACGAGCAAAACTGGTTGGAAGTCCGGCAGCTTTCCGTTGCCGACGATCAAAAAGAATTTCTCGACAGTCCCGTCGGTATTCTGGCGCGGGGCTATATCTACCGTGACTGCCGCGCCCGCGTCATCGGCATCGCGCGGGGCGACGTGATCGTCGGCGTGGCGCTGGTCAAGGATCTGGACGAGGAGCCGGCCTGCTACGACTTGCAGCAGTTCATGATCGATAAACGGTATCAGGGAAAAGGATACGGCACCGAGGCGCTGCGTCTGATCCTGGCCGAGCTTGAAAAGGAACGCAAGTACGACTGCGTGGAGGTCTGCGTCAAAAAGACGGACGCCGCGGCCCTCTGCGTGTATGAAAAAGTCGGGTTTGCCGACACCGGCTATATCGACGACGACGCGCCGGATTGCCTGAACCTGATGTATCGTTTTTGTTGAAAAAAAGGGGCCCCGCGGCGCGGGGCCTTTTTTGAAGCGGCCGTGTCGCCGGCGGCGGTTTTTTCATAGAATGAAAAGAAAGTCCCTTGACAGACGGCGGCGGTAAAGTTATAATAACAAATAAGAGTTACTTTCAAGAGGGCGCTGAACACAAGTGCGGCGCTTGTTTGTTTTTAAGAAAGGCGGGTGCTTTATGAAAAACGTTCCGGAACTGTTCGGCTGCATGGTATTCAACGAGGAAGTGATGCGCCAGCGGCTGCCGAAGCAGGTATACCTTTCCTTGACCGAGACGGTGGCGGAGGGCCGCGAGATCGACCCCTCGATCGCCGACGCGGTGGCCAACGCCATGAAGGACTGGGCCATTGAAAAGGGCGCCACCCACTACACGCATTGGTTCCAGCCCCTAACGGGCGTGACCGCCGAAAAGCACGACGCGTTCCTCTCGCCCATCGGCAAATGCAAAGTGGTGATGGAGTTTTCCGGCAAGGGGCTGA
>CAMZFG010000068.1 GCA_947306035.1 uncultured Clostridia bacterium
GATTTCAGGCGGGTCGGCATTTCGCATCTGCTCGCCATCAGCGGCCTGCATATCGGTATTTTGGCGGCCGCGCTCGACCGCTTTCTGTCTTTGCTCCGCCTGAACAAAACGGCACGCGGCGCGGTCGTGCTTTCCATGATGGGGCTGTATCTCCTGCTGACGGGCTGCGGATTTTCCATCGTGCGCGCCGTGCTGATGGCGGCGGGCGTCTATCTCTGCTACCTGGCGCGAGGAGACGGCGATCCCTTTACCGCGCTGTGTTTCTGCGGCGCCGTCATCGTGCTGATCTGGCCGTACGCGGTGTTCAGCGTTTCCTATCAACTCACCATGTGCGCCGCCGGCGGCATTCTGGCGTTTCAAGAGGCGAGAAACGCCGTACTCTCCCTTCTGCCGCGTGCCAAACGGGGCCCCGGCAAAGCGGCGTGCGCGCTTTTGCGTCTTTTCGTATCCTCGCTGCTCGTCTCTCTGTCGGCCGCGTTCGTTGTTTTGCCGGTCTGCTGTTTGACGTTTGATACGTTCTCACCGCTGACGCCGCTCTCCAACCTCGTCACCGTGCCGCTGGCCTCGCTTTTGCTGATCGGCGGCGTTCTGTCGCTGCTGCCGTTCGCACCTGCCGCTTATCCGGCAAAGTGGTGTGCGGGGCTGATGCTGCGCTTTTCCGCCGCGCTTTCAAAATGGCGGTGCCTCTGTTCTTTCCGTCTGCCGTTCGTGCCGTATCTGCTGACGGCGACCGCGCTCTTGTGCCTTGTGCTTTTGCTCGTGCGCCTGAAAAGGAAGTGGGCGGTCTTTATACCCGTCGCCCTGTTCGCGCTCGGCTTTGCCGTCGGCTCGCTCTTGACGGGCGCTGCCGCTCGGCATACGCTGACGGGCGTTTATCTGCACCGCGGCCGCAATGACGGCGTCGGGCTCTTTGCAAACGACAGCGCCGTCATCATCGACCTTTCAAGCGGCTCCGCCGCCCGTTTGCGCGATGATTTCGCGGCGCTCTCCGACGTCGGCGCGACCGAGGTCGAGGTGCTGCTCTTTACGCACTATCACGCCGCGCAGCCGGCCGCTCTGGCCGATTTTGCCGACCGCGAGATCGTGCGCGCGGTGTGGTGTCCGCGGGCGACGACGACCGAAGAACGCGCGGTGCTGATCGATCTGCTCGGCACGGCGGCCGAACGCGGGATCCCCGTGACGATCTACGAGCGGAACGCGCCCCTGACGGTGTTCGGCGACGGGACGATGACCGTCTCTGACCTTTACTATGAAGATCGCTCCGTCGAGCCCGTCTGGCACGTGACGCTGACCTTCGGCGAGCAAACGTTGACCGTGGCCGCCGCGGCCGAGGGCGAATACCTGCGCCACGCGGCAGAAGCCGGACAGCAGGGCGCCGATCTTTTGATCCTGACGGCGCACGGCCCCGTGCCGCACGAAACCGTTACCGTGCCGCCGGGAACCGAAAAACTCGTCATTCCCGACGACAAAACGCTTGCGCTGCTCGAAGCCGTGCCCGATACAATCTATATCGACCGCCCCGCGCGATATGTGTTCAAAATGAAAAAATAACGAAAAAGGCCGCGCCCACGGGCGCGGCCTTGCTTTTACGTTTTTTCTTTGTGTTCGCGCCGCCAGCGGAACGGGGAACAACGGTAGCGCTGCCGGAACTGGTTGTGAAAGAAACTGGTGTTTTCATAGCCCACGGCAATGATGATGTCGCCCACGGGCAGGTCGGTCGTCTCCAGCAGACGAATGGCCTCTTTGAAGCGTTCTTCCTGCAGGAGTTGGCTGAAATTCATGCCGCACAGCTCCCGCACCCGTTTGGAGAGGTAGGGGACGCTGAGGCCGAGTTTGGACGCCAGTTCGGAGAGCGTGGCCGTGCGGAATTCGGTGCGCAGGTATTCCTCGATGCGCACCTGCAAAAGTTCCGCGTCGGAGCGGTGGCGCGCCGCCGCGATCATGCACTCGGGCAACTCGGCAAAATAGCGCAAAATCAGGCCCACCGTGGCCTTGACGGTGTCGGTGCTGACAACGTCGTTGCCCACCATGGCGTAGCAGACGTTTTCAAACAGGTTCTCGAGCGGCGGCACGCCGTCGGTCGAAAACAGCATGTATTCCGGCTCGCCGTTGGAGCGTATGTTCTCCGCCATGAACGACGCCAGAGGGGAACTGGCGGGCAGCACGGAAGCAAACGAATGAAAGCACTCGGTCGCCATGATGACGTTGATTGCGATATCTTCCTCGCCCGTTTTGCGCACGCTGTGCGGCGTGTGACGGTTGAGCAGCAGCACGTCGCCCGCCCGCATATGTACCTCGCGGTGCTTGATGACGTGCGTCATCTCGCCGGAGCAGACGTAGGTCATCTCCACGTAGTTGTGGCCGTGCGCGGGAAAGTCGGTAAAGCGGGTGTGCCGCCGCAGGGTCAACTGCTCGCCCTCCTGCATCAGGCGGTGGCTGTTGACCACAAATTCTTTGGCAAACGCGGAGTACAGTTTTTTATTGACTTTTTCTTCACCGTCTAAAATTTTGCGTTCTTCTTCGTTGATACGCGAAAGGCGGGAAAGCAGTTCTGCGTTCATGTGCGTGCGCCTCCTTTTTGCAAGCGGCTTGCGGATGCTTCTGTTGACAGTATAGCACAAGAAAAAGCGTTTTGCAACCGTTTTTTATAAAATTTGTCCTCTTTTTTTATAAACCAGCGTTCAAAAACGCCGGGAAACGACAGAGACGAAAAAGACGAAAAAAAGGCCGCAAAAACTGTCGGACCGGGGTGGTCTTCGGCTTTTGCGGCCGGTAGCAAACGTCAGAACATCTGAATATAGGCCTCGCGCTCGGCGCCGACCGAAACGTACTTGATCTTGCAGTCGACCATCTTTTCAATGGTGCGCACGTAGTCAAGCAGCGCCTTCGGCATATCCTCTTTTTTGCGGCAGGCGGTGATATCGCAGTTCCAGCCGTCGACGTATTCGATCACGGGCTTTGCCACGTTCAGCGCCTCGCCGACGGGGAAGTCGTGGGTGATGGTGCCGTTCACGTCGTAGGCAACGCAGATCGGGATCTTTTTCATATAGGAGAGGATGTCGGTCTTGGTCAGCGCGATCTCGTCGGCGCCCTGAATGCGGCAGCCGTAGCGCGACGCCACCACGTCGAAGGGGCCGACGCGGCGGGGTCTGCCCGTGGCCGCGCCGTATTCGCCGCCCGCCTCGCGCAGTTCTTCCGCCTCTTTGCCGAACCATTCGCAGGTGAAGGGACCCTCGCCCACGCAGGTCGAATAGGCCTTCATCACGCCGATCACGCGATCCAGGCGCGCGGCGGGAATGCCCGCGCCGATGGGACCGTAAGAGGCGATGGTCGAGGACGAGGTGGTGTAGGGATAAATGCCGAAATCAATGTCGCGCAGCGTGCCGAGTTGTGCCTCGAGCATGATCTTTTTGCCCGCCTTGTTGGCCTCGTCGAGGTAAACGCCGGTGTCGACGATGTAGTCGCCGAAGATCTCGGCGTATTTTTTCAGCCAGGCAAACGTTTCGTCGTAAGAGACGGGGTCTGAATGATAGACGTTCTCCATGACGAGCGACTTGTATTCCACGATGCCGGAGAGGCGCTTGGCCAGATAGTCAAGGTCTTTGAGGTCGCCGGCGCGAATGCCTTTTTTCATGTATTTGTCGCCGTACACGTAGGCGATGCCGCGGCGCGTGGAGCCGAATTTGGCGCCCGCCAGCCGGTCTTCTTCCAGGCAGTCGAGCCGCACGTGATAGGGCAGCGTCAGAATGGCGCGGTCGCTGATCTTCAGGTTTTCGGGCGAAACTTCAACGCCGCCCGCGCGCAGATTGGCGATCTCTTTGTCAAGGTGCGCCAGGTCAATGACCATGCCGGTACCCATAACGCACACCACGTTCGGGTGCAGAATGCCGGATGGCAAGAGATTGAGCACGAATTTGCCGCGCTCGTTGACAACGGTGTGCCCGGCGTTGTTGCCGCCCTGATAGCGCACCACGATATCCTGTTCGCCCGCAAGCAGGTCCACCATGCGGCCCTTGCCTTCGTCGCCCCAGTTGATACCAACGATTGATGTAAGCATGACGCCACCTCCTGATTTTTCAACCACTCCATTATAGCAGAGAAAGGAACCTTGCGCAAGTCAAAAATCAAAATTCGTCAATAAAAATAAGCAGGCGCGCGCAAAGGCGCAAAAACTGTACTATATCACGAATTCTGACGCAGCACTTCAAAGCCGAGCACCGTGGCGGCCGCCGCCGTTGAAAGAGAACCGCGGAACGAACGGCCGTATTCGATGCGCACGGTCAGGTCGCAAAGGGAAGAGACCGCCGCCGAAATGCCGCGTTTTTCGCCGCCCACCACCAGCAAAAGGGGCTTTTTGAGATCGGCGCGGTACATGGGCACGGCGTTGCGTATGCCGGCCGCCGCCACCCGATAGCCCGCCTCTTTGGCGGCAAGCACCGATTTTTTGACGGGCCCCGCAAACGCGGGCAGCAGTTCCGAGGCGCCCGCCGAGGCACGCGCCACCAGGCCCGCCGCGGTCATCCAGTTGCGTTCTCCCAACAGAATGCCGTCGCACCCCGCCGCGTACAGCGAGCGCAGGGCATAGCCGAAGTTATACGGGTCTTCAATGCCGTCAAGCAGGCAGAGAAACCCGTTTTTCGGCAGATTTTCGGCGGTCGGCTCGGGAAAATGGCGATAGCCGCACAGCGCCACGATACCGCCGTGCGTATTGCCGGAAGCCACGTGCTCGATAAATCCCGGTTCCGCTTGTTTGAAGGGAACGCGCAGTTTTTCGCACGCCTCACGCAAAAACTTGAGTTCGCCCGCTTTTTTCTCCTGCCGGTCGCCGTCGTAGAGAACGGAAAATATCTCGCGGTCGTTGACGCCCGCCTGTTTGGCGTTGAGCAGGGCGGTGATCGAGGTCATGCCTTCCAGCACGGCGGGATCAATATATCGAATGGACTCGTTGCACATATTTTCTCCTGTTCTGCCGCGCCGTACGGCGGCATAGAATAAAACGGGACGCCGCTGCTTTCAGTATAGCAGAAACGCCCGAAAAATTCAACAGGGAAGAATGATATGTTTTTTGATGAAAACGACCGCTGTCAGGTCCTCGGGCGCTACATAGCCGAAACGGGCGCCACCGTGCGCAGGACCGCCGCGCATTTCGGCATCGGCAAAAGCACGGTGCATAAGGACGTGACCACGGAATTGAAACGCCGCAACCGGCCGCTGTATCTCTCCGTGCGCGCCGTGCTGCAGCAAAACAAGGAAGAACGCCACCTGCGCGGCGGCGAGGCGACCAAACGCAAGTACGAACAGGCACAAAGCAGGGCGTCGACCGGGCTCACGCCATCAAAAAAGAACTGAATACCGCATTTTGCAAAGCGCCGCCGGACACACGGCGTTTTGCTTTTTTATTAAGAAAACAAATTGTTTTAACCATTGACAAATGTACATTTTTATGATAAAAATAAGTTGATCAAAATGAGGAGGTGAAACCATGAAACGTTCACTGCTGTACATCACGGCAGCCTCGATCATCACGTTGCTTCTCTATATCGTTTTGTATGCCGTCTGGGGCGCTGTTTTAAATGACGCCGGCAAACCGAAAGCGGGTTTGTTTCTGCTGGCAGTTATAACCCTTGCCGCATTCAGTTTCTTACTGGTTTTTCTGTCGAAAAATATACGTTCGCAAGGGGAGAATGAAGTCGTACAGGACTACAAAGACACGCCATATACCTCGTTTGCAAAGGATTTCAAGATTGCCGTCCGGCGCGAGTACAAAACGCTTGTCTGCATGGCGATCATCATTTTCAGTTGTTTTGCGCTGAACACCTTTGACAGAATGGTCATCGGCAAAAAGACCGTTTCGCACATCACGTTTCTATTCGCGCCCATGTGTCTGCTTGATGAAGTGATAGGCGTTCCGTTTGTCGGATACGCATTAAGTGTCGTGCTAGCGAACGCTTTTTATCTGTTTTTCCTTTTGATCTACCGAAAAAGGCAATACCGCATCTGGTTCAAAAGTTAACAAGGATGAAATCGAAAAGAGCCACCGATCAGAA
>CAMZFG010000069.1 GCA_947306035.1 uncultured Clostridia bacterium
CGCGCTGGACGCGATCGTGCGGAAATATCTGTGATAAAAGCACCCCGACGGGAGGCAAAAAGCACCCCGTTCGGGTGCTTTTTGCATAAGAAACCGAAGCGGGCCGTTCTGTCCGTTCCCGTTCACCGTTCGTTTTTCACCTTTTGAAAGGAGGTCTGCCCGTGGCACTCTGCACCCTTTGCCCCCGCCGCTGCGGGGTAGACAGAAGCGTCGCGCGCGGCTTTTGCGGTATGCCGGACGAGATGATCGTGGCGCGCGCCGCGCCGCACTACGGAGAAGAGCCGCCGATCAGCGGGCAAAACGGCTCCGGCACCGTGTTTTTCGCGGGCTGTTCGCTCGGCTGTGTGTTTTGCCAAAATGCCGCCATACGGGGCGAGAAATGCGGCAAAACGTACACCGTGCCGGCGCTGGCGGATCTGTTTTTGCGTCTGGCGGCAGCGGGCGTGCACAACCTCAATCTGGTCACCGGCACGCACTACACGAACAAGATCGCCGCGGCGCTGGCGCTTGTCAAAGACAAACTCGGCGTGCCCGTGGTGTGGAACAGCGGCGGCTACGAAACGGTGGAAAGTCTCGGCCTGCTCGACGGCCTCGTCGACGTGTACCTGCCCGATTTCAAATACCTTGCCCCGACTTTGGCTTCGATCTGCGCCGGTGCGCCGGACTACGCCGAGCAGGCGGGCGCGGCGCTTTCCGAAATGTTCCGGCAGGTCGGTCCCTGCGTTTTTGACGAAAACGGCCTTCTCGAAAAGGGCGTGCTGATCCGCCATCTCGTGCTGCCCGGCCAAAGCCGCGACAGCGTGGCCGTTCTCGACCGCGTCGCCTCGCTCCTGCCCGTGGCCGACGTGCGCCTGTCGCTGATGCGGCAGTACACCCCCGACTTCGCCCCCGCCGACGCGCCCGCGTTTCTTCACCGCCGCGTGACGCAATTTGAGTACGACCGCGTGTGCCGGGCCGCGGCGGCGCTCGGCTTTGACGGCTACGTGCAGGGCAAAGACAGCGCGACGGCCGCTTTCACTCCTGATTTTTCCGACCACGGCATGGCGTAAAACCCGTACCGTCCCGGCATATTTCCGCTTTTTTCGGGCATACTGCGTGATAAGGGACCGCAAATCGACGTCCCTACCCGGCGGTGACCCCGCCCGAAAGGAGTTTGTCATGGCAAAGAAGCAAGAGAGCAAGCAAAGCGCCGAAAAGACGACGCGCAAGCCGAAGACCGAGTCGTGCAAGAACACCAAAACGACCTCTTCCGCGACCTCTGCGGTGCCGAACCGCGCCAAGACCGAGATGAAGAAGAAATAAGTCGCCCGGCGACCTGCGCCGCCCCTTTCGCGTTAAGGGGGCGGCGTTTTCTTTTCGGGGGCGTTTTTTCTGGTTTTTCACTTTTTTCCCGCGAAGGGGTTGCAAAATATTATTTTTTCCTGTATAATATTATATTGTGCGCACGCGAGCGGTCGGAAACGTCCGACGCGGGACGCACAGATCGGCGAAAGGAGGCGACACCATGCAGAACGGCAGCGTACCGGAACGCGAAAGCGTTGATATTCGGCAAAACGACCCGCTCTACGCCGTGGCGGAAGAGGCGGCCAACCGCTTCAGCCTGCGCGTGCTCTCGGTGCTGGCCTTTTTTGCCATCGTGACCGAGGCGCTCAACGACATCGGGCTTTTCAAAGTCGACCACGTCGTCATGCGCCCCACCATTGCCGTCGCCTTTCTGCTCTTTATCCTGCCCGTCGCGCTCTGGTTCTTCCACGACAAAGTGCGCGCGTGCGAACGACCCTATATCCGCCGCAACTTTTTCCGCGTGCTCGTCATCGTCGTCACCTTCCTCGGCATCGGCCTGATCTGCGTGGCGCTGAGTTTCCACGCCGTGATCATGATGGTCATCCCGCCCCTGCTGGCGGCGCAGTACCGCAACCGCAGGCGCCTGTTCTTCTGGATGCTGACGGCTTCCGTGCTGCTTGTCCCCATCAGCGTGTACGGTGCTTTCTTTCTCGGCGCGCCCGACCGCAACATGCTCAAGACCGTCGAGACCGCGGGGCTTGATTTTGCCGCGCGCCTGGAACTCGGCACGCCGCAGCGCATGTGGGAACTGTTCTTGCACTACGTCATGCCCCGCCTGCTCTGCATTCTCGCCGTGGTGGCGCTGTCCATCGGCATCAACCGCCGCAACGTCGGCATGCTGGATAAGCAAAGCGAACTGACGGAGAAGATCAAGACCGAAATGGAGCAGCGCGACCGCCTGCAAAGCCGCGTCATCGAGGCGCTGGCCACGCTGATCGAGACCCGCGACATCGGCACCGGCGAGCACGTGGCGCGCACGCGCACCTACGTCACCATGCTGGCGCGCGCCATGAAGGAAGACGACCGCTTCTCCGACCGCCTGACCGAAGAGGACATCGAACATATCAGCGGCGCCGCGCCGCTGCACGACGTGGGCAAGATCGCCGTTTCCGACACCATTCTCTTAAAGCCCGGCAAGCTGACGCCCGAGGAGTACGACGCCATGAAGGTACATACCACCAAAGGCGGCGACATGATCGACACGCTGTTTGAGGGCATGGAGGACGAACAATTCCTCAAAGTGGCCGAGGAGATCGCCGTGTCGCACCACGAAAAGTGGAACGGCCAGGGCTACCCGCGGGGCCTTCGCGGCGAGGAGATCCCGCTGGCCGCCCGCATCATGGCGGTGGCAGACGTGTACGACGCGCTGGTCTCCGTGCGCGTTTACAAACCCGCCATCGACCCCGAAGAGGCGCTCGACATCATGTTTGCCGAGAGCGGCACGCACTTCGATCCCGCCATCATGGACGTGGTGCGCCGCATCCGCCGCGACCTGATCGCCGCCGCCCGCACGCCCCTTTCGCATCACGGCGCCTGACGGCTTGTTAGGATAGCAAAACAAAAAAGCGGCCGGCTTTTTGGCGAAAACGGTTGCTTTTTTGCGAAAATATGCTACAATGAAATCACAAATCTATGTGGAGGTACGTATCATGGCTTACAAAATTTCCGACGACTGCGTGTCCTGCGGCGCTTGCGCCGAGAACTGCCCCGTTGGCGCCATCAAAGAGGGCGACGGCAAATTCGTCATCGACCCCGAACTGTGCGTGGAGTGCGGCGCCTGCGCCGACACCTGCCCCGTGGGCGCTCCCAAACAGGAGTGATCGCACACAGCCACAAGCGGCACGGCAACGTGCCGCTTTTTTGCAAGACGGAAAGGAGAACGCCATGCCGACGACCTTACCGCAGGAACGGCTGATCGACCTCGGTCGGGGCCTTTTGCTGCGCGAAAAGAAAAACGGGCTTTGCCTGACGACCGACGCGCTGCTGCTTGCCGCCTTTTGCCGCGGCGCGGCGGGCGAGCGGGCGGTGGAGTTCGGCTGCGGCAGCGGCGCCGTTTCGCTTTTGCTGGCGCGGCGCGGCGTTTTTGCGCGCCTCGCGGCCGTCGAACGTGACCCGGACCTTTGCGACCTGGCGCGGCGCAACGTCGAAGAAAACGGGTTTTCGGATACCGTTGTGCCGCTTCTTGCCGACATACGCGACCTTGACGCCGCGTTTCTCGGCGGCGCCGTCGACGCGGTGGTGACCAACCCGCCCTATTTTGACCCCCGCAAGAGCCGCCCCTCGCCAAAGCCGGAACGCCGGCAGGCACGGCAGGCGGCGGCGGGCGATCTTTTCGACTTTGCCGCCGCGGCGGCGCGGTGTCTCGTGCCCCGCGGGCGCTTTTTCGCCGTGTGGCGGCCCGACTGCCTGCCCGTTCTGTTCGCCGCCCTGCGAGAAAATGATCTGACGCCCCGCCGTATGGCCTTTGCCGCGGCGCACGCCGCGGCCGCTACCTCGCTTGCGCTGGTCGAGGCCGTGCGGGGAGGGGGCGAGGGCCTTGCGTGGCTGCCGACGCTGTTTTTAAAGGAAAGCGCCGCCGACGGCGCGCCCGACACCAAACAAGCCGCCGCCCTGTTTTCGACGGGGGCGTGGCCGGCATAAAGGAGAGAGCATGGAACAAGACGTGTTTTTTGAAACGGAGAAAAACCGCATCGAACCCGCCACGCTGTATCTGGTGGCAACGCCCATCGGCAACCTGTCAGATCTGTCGGATCGCGCCAAAAAGGTGCTGAATGGGGTCGATTTCATTGCCGCGGAAGATACCCGCAACACTCGCCGGCTGCTGTCTGCCGTGGGCATTTCAAAGCCCCTCGTCTCCTACCACGAACACAACAAAAAGGAGCGCGGCCCCGTGCTGGTCGAGCGCCTGGCGGCGGGTGAAAGCTGCGCTTTGGTGACCGACGCGGGCACGCCCGCCGTCAGCGACCCCGGCGAAGATCTGGTCGCCCTTTGCGCGGCACGCGGCGTCAAAGTCACGGCCGTGCCGGGCTGTTCGGCCGTGGTGACCGCCCTGATCCTCTCCGGCCTGCCGACGGGCAGGTTCTGCTTTGAGGGCTTTTTACCCGCCGAACGGGGCGAAAAAACGGCGCGTTTGGCCGAACTTGCCGCCGAGCGGCGCACCCTGATCTTTTACGAGGCGCCCCACCGCCTTGCGGCCACGCTCGCGGCCATGGCGACGGCGTTCGGCAAAGAGCGGCGCGTGTCGCTGTGCCGCGAATTGACCAAACGCAACGAGGAGATCGAGCGCACTACCCTCGGCGCGGCGCTGGAAAAGTGTGGGGCCGTGCCGCCCCGCGGCGAATACGTGCTGGTGGTCGCGGGCTCCGACGGCGAGGTCGAACGGCAAAAAAGCGACCTCTGTGATCTCTTGACCCCCGCCGAGCACGTGGCATACTATGAAAACCGGGGGCGCACGCGCCAAGACGCGCTGCGCGCCGCCGCCGCCGACCGCGGCATGAGCAAAAACGACCTCTATCGCCTCCTGCAGCAGCAAAAACAGGATTGAAACCGCTTGACAGGCGGCGCGGTCTGTGCTATACTTTCATTTAATCTTTATTTTCCCCAAAGGAGACCCTTGTCATGGCAAAACGCAACGTGGGCGTCATCGGCGCCACCGGCATGGTGGGACAGCGTTTTCTCACCCTGCTCTCGCAGCATCCCTACTTTCAGGTGACGGCCCTGGCCGCTTCCGGCCGTTCGGCGGGCAAAACGTACCGTGAGGCGGTGGGCGACCGCTGGAAACTCTCCGTGCCCTGCCCCGCGGAATTTGCCGACATGACCGTGATCGACGCCGCCGACGTGAGCGCCATGAAAGCGCGCTGCGACATGGTGTTCTGCGCCGTCAACATGCCAAAGGACGAGATCCGGGCGCTGGAAGAGGCCTATGCCAAAGCCGAGATGCCCGTGGTCTCCAACAACTCGGCCAACCGCTGGACGCCCGACGTGCCCATGGTCATTCCCGAGATCAACGAAGAGCATCTCTCGGTCATCGCGGCGCAGAGAAAGCGCCTCGGCACAAAACGCGGCTTCATCGCCGTCAAGCCGAACTGTTCCATTCAGTCCTACGTGCCGGCGCTGACCCCGCTGCTCCCCTTTGAGCCGACCGAGGTCGTGGCCACCACCTATCAGGCCATCTCCGGCGCGGGCAAAACGTTCCGCGAGTGGCCGGAAATGATCGACAACGTCATTCCCTACATCGGCGGCGAGGAAGAAAAGAGCGAGCAGGAGCCCCTGCGCATCTGGGGCCGCGTGGAGAACGGGCAGATCGTCAAGGCGTCGTCGCCCCTGATCACCACGCAGTGCATCCGCGTGCCCGTGACCGACGGCCACACCGCCGCGGTGTTCGTCAAATTCAAAAAGAAGCCGACGCGCGAGCAGATCCTCTCGGCGTGGCAGAACTTTTCGGGCAAGCCGCAGGCGCTGAAACTGCCCCACGCGCCCGAAAAATTCATCACCTATTTTGAAGAGAACGACCGCCCGCAGACCGCGCTCGACCGCGACCTGTACGGCGGCATGGGCGTGTCGGTGGGACGGCTGCGCGAGGATACGCTGTTCGACTGGAAGTTCGTGGGTCTCTCGCACAACACGCTGCGCGGCGCCGCCGGCGGCGCGGTGCTGATCGCCGAACTGCTTGAAAAAGA